>NZ_JABBYO010000006.1:300000-471342 GCF_012958305.1 Tautonia rosea
ACCCTCGGAAGACTCTCCCCTGGCCATCGGAGCGGCACCAGAGGGGGACCTTTACACTTTGCCTGGCCTTCTGGCCGAGCTTTCGCTGCGAGAGCTGGGGTGGGACGTGGTCAATCTTGGCCCGAACCTTCCCTTGGCCTCGCTGGCCCGAGCGATCCGAGTCCAGCAGCCCAAGCTGGTCTGGATTTCCGTGAGCCATTTGGAGGACGAAGCGACGTTCCTCCACGATTATCAATCCTTTTATGCCTCAGTCTCCAGGACGGAGACTGCGGTGGTCCTGGGTGGGTCGGGGTTGACTCCCGCCTTGAGGGCTCGTGTGGTTGCTGCCAGTTTCGGCGACCGCATTGCCCATCTACGGGAGTTTGCCAGGCGACTTCACTCAACGGACATGGGACCAAATGCTTTTGGATCGATGGATCGCCCCAGTTCGACCCAGCCCTGAGGAGCCCCGACAGGGGTACAGCCATGCGTTCGGCACGACAGATTGGCGAGACGGATGGTTTTGCGGGCCTCGATAGCGCCGTCACCCGAGTCCTCGCTCCGGCCGAGGAACGTGAATTGCTCCGAGAGCTGGGTGATTGTAAATCGAAACTTGCGAAATCGATGGCAGCGATTCCCGAGTTTGCTCCTCCCGAGGGAACTCCGGACAATCCCCAGGCGATGGCGGTCTACATTGCAGCCACCTGCACTCAGGACCCTCAACTCGAAAGCCGGCTTGGTGCCGTCTTCCAGCGGTACAAGGAATTGCGATCGAAGCTTGCTCTGGCCAATCTGCGGTTGGTCGCGCATGTCGCCAAGCGGTTTCGAGACCGGGGCGTCTCGTACGGCGACCTGATGCAGGAAGGATTTTGCGGTCTGCTGGAAGCGATCGATCGCTTCGACCTGAATCATGAGACGAAGCTGGCGACTTACGCCACGTGGTGGATTCGGCAGTCGATGCAGCGGGCCGTGGCATCGGGGGCTTATCCCGTGAAGTTGAGCCCCAGGCATCTTCGGCAACTCGCTCAGAATCAGGATGATGTGGGAGGTCGTGTTCCGGGCGAGGATGACGGAGCTATCGAACAGGCTCCAGCCAAGTCGTCGGGTGGTCATGGTCCCTCGGCCGAAATGATCCGCCGGATTCACGCCGCGACCCGTCCGACGATCTCGCTCGACGCGACGATCGATACCGACCGGAGCTTTAGTCTCCTGCAAACGATGAGCGATCCCGACTCGGATCGGACTGACGACGTCGATACGGACGAGACGATTTCGCTCTTGCTTGACTCACTCCGGCCTCGCGAGCAGCAGGTCCTGGCGCTTCGGTTCGGCCTCGGAGGCAAGCAGCGGCTCTCGCTCAGCCAGGTGGGTAAGGTGCTGCAGGTGTCGAAGGAGCGGGTCCGCCAGATTCAGGACCGAGCTCTGGAGAAGCTTCGGGCGGTCGCCTCGGAGCACAACCTGGCCGATGCCCTTCCGGTCGGTTGAGCGACATCGCTCGTGAATCTGTTGTCATTTCAGGGAAAAGGAGGTCGCACTCATGACCTCCTTTCTCATTATCTCGGTCTTGGCTTCAAGCGAGCGTGATTCTCGGCCGATCGACTCCTGATGACGGCTGCTCCTTGTGTTGCAGCCTGAAGTTGCAGGGGGTGATGGATCGTCGATGAACGCTGAACCCGAGTCGAAGCGGAAACGTCCGCCCAATGTTCGATTGTCCCGAGACGCGGACCCACTCGGCCCGTTTTTGCACTTCTTGATGGCCGAGTGCCGGGTTTCGCCGAACACGTTGGCGGCGTATCGGGCAGATATCACGAAGTTCTCCCGCTGGCGATCACAACATGCACCAGGACCGCTGGCTGCGATTGGCATCGGTACCTTGGCCGGTTATGTCGATTACCTGGGCTTGATGGACCTCGCGCCTTCGAGCATCTGCCGGCACCTGGCGAGTTTGTCGACCTTTTTCCGGTTCCTGGTCGATGAAGGTCGCCTTTCGGAGAATGTGGCCAAGCTGCTGGTTGCCCCAAAACTTTGGGAGCGATTACCGACGGTACTGGGTCCCGCAGCCGTGGAAACGTTGCTGACGACCCCGAGTCCCGACTCGCTGCTCGGTCGTCGCGACCGGGCGGCCCTCGAAACCCTTTACGCGACGGGCTGCCGGGCCTCGGAGGTGACATCGCTCCGGCCCCACGATGTCGATTTCCACTTGGGCACCGTCCGTTGCATTGGCAAGGGAGACCGAGAGCGGGTTGTGCCGATCGGGTCCCGAGCGTTGGAGGTCCTGGAGACCTATCTTCGGAGTGATCGTCCCCGTCTGGTGTCTCGATGCCCTGAGACGGAAACGGTGTTCGTGGCCCGATCGGGTCGGCCGCTGTCTCGAACCGGGCTCTGGCGGATCGTAAAGACGCATGCCCTGGCGGCCGGATTGCCGACCCGAGTAAGCCCCCATACTCTGAGACACAGCTTTGCCACCCACCTGCTGGCAGGTGGGGCCGATTTGCGTGTCGTTCAGGAAATTCTGGGTCATTCGTCGATCGGAACGACCCAAATCTATACGCGCGTCGAGATCAGCCATCTGCTTGACGTGCATGCGCGTTGCCATCCGAGAGGGCAAGCGGCGAAGCGTGGCGATCAGGGTGAGGGATCGAAGGCCATCTGACGGCTTGCAGCGCGATCGTCGATCGGGGATTCGGAGGCGCCGATTTTCGACGGTCGGTTCTGGTAGAATCGGGCCGAGTGTCCGGAAGTCCCCGATCCTCCCGAGGCCGACAGACCTTTCATGAGCGGAGCGCTGCGTTACCTTCGGCTGTATGCCCAGCTTGCCCGATACACGCTGGTTCGAGAATTGTCGTTCCGAGGGAATTTTCTGGTGAAAGTGTCGGTGGAGGTGCTCTGGCTGGGCATTCTGCTGGCCTTTTATCGGGTCGTGTTTTCGAAGACGAGTGTGATCGCGGAGTGGTCTGAGCCCCAGTATTTGTTTTTTGTTGGCTGCTACTTCGCCATGAACGGCCTGCTGGAGACGCTGTTTCTGGAGAACTGCAACGAGTTCGCGGAACTGGTACGCAAGGGGGATCTGGATTTTCTGCTCCTCAGGCCGATTGATGAGCAATTTTTGATTACATGTCGCCGCGTTGACTGGTCGACCGCGCCGAATGTGTTGATGGGTGTGGCGGTGATGGGGCTTTCGCTCGTGAACCTGGGCTGGACCTTCGACCCGACCCGGGTTGCAGTCTTTCTCTTGATGTTCGGCTGCGGGGTGATGTTGGCGTACAGTTTCATGGTGCTATTGACGGCCACGGGCGTTTGGCTGGTCAGAAATCAGAGCATGATGGAATTGTGGTGGCTGTTCAGCAGCCTGACGCGCTACCCACGAGAGATTTATCTGCGCGTGACCTGGGCCGAGCCGATTGGCCTGTTCTTCACGTTCATCGTGCCATTCCTGCTGGTGATCAATGTGCCTGCGGAGTCGATGGTCAAGATGCTTGACTGGCGACTGGTAAGCTTTACGCTGTTGGCCACGGCTGCAAGTCTGTGGGTGAGCCGACAATTCTTCCGTCGAGCCCTGCGATCGTATCGGAGTGCGAGTAGTTAAGTGGACCCGATGCGCTCCCATCTCCGAGGTGAGACTGATGAGTGATCGCCTGGCCTGGCCGAAGTCGACGGGCCTCCTGATCAACCTGGCGGCGTTTATCCTGATCATCGCAGGAATTCGGGCCTCGGCCGAGCTGATCGTGCCGTTCTTGCTGGCGCTCTTTCTGGCGGTGATCATCACACCGAAGATTGATCAGATTGCCCGGTGGGGGATGCCGCGTTGGGTGGCGGTGGCACTGGTGACCCTGGTTGTCAGCGTCATTCTGGTGCTGGGTTTGGCGTATGTCGGGGTCTCGCTCAACGAATTGCTCTGGAGACTTCCGCAGATTCAGCGACAGTTGTACACATTGCGCGAAGAGATGTTCGACAAGCTTGAGTCTCTTGGTCTGCCAGTCCCTCCGGAGCGGAGCGAGGGAGCGATTTTCGACCCCGCTTACGGGGTTCGAATGCTCGGGGGTCTCCTGGCGGGGATGAGCAATATTTTCAGTAACGGTCTGATGATTCTCATTACCGTAGCCTTCATCTTGCTGGAATCAGGAGGATTTCCGGCGAAGATGCAAACGATTTTCGGTTCGGACAGCCCGGCGATGAACCGGAGCTTGAAGATTCTGGCCGACCAGCGGCGCTACATGGTGATCAAATCCTGGATCAGTGTGGCAACGGGGATTCCCGTGGCGATCGGTCTAGCATTGATGGGGGTTGATTATGCGGTGCTCTGGGGGGTGCTCGCGTTTCTGCTGAACTTCATTCCGAACATTGGGTCGCTGATTGCCGCGATTCCGCCGGTGATGCTCGCCCTGGTGCAGAACGGCATTCCCGTGGCAATCGGGGTGGTGCTGCTGTTTCTGGCGGTGAACTTCGTGATTGGATATCTGGTCGAGCCGCCGGCGATGGGCAAGGGCCTGGGAATCTCGACCCTGGTGGTCTGGATCTCTCTGATTTTCTGGGGATGGGTGCTGGGCCCCGTGGGCATGTTCCTTTCGGTCCCGCTGACGATGGCGTTGAAGATCGTCCTGGAAGGCTCAGACGAGACTCGGTGGTTGGCGATTCTGCTCGGCCCGCCCAGTGCGGCCAAGGCCGAGCCGGTTGAAATCGAAGGCGGTACACCGTCCTGATCAGAGTGAAGGGGAGAGAGACGGTCGTGCCAAGCACTCCGAGCCGGGCCGCGTTGAAGGCGATTCTCGAACAGTGCGGCTTGCCTCTGGCTGAGTCACAGTATGATGCCCTCTGGGCGTATCATCGGCTGCTGCGTGAGGCGGATGCGGAGCTGAACCTGACACGCATCCGCAACTTTGAAAATATGGTTCTCAAGCATTATATGGATAGCCTGCTGGTGTTGAACCATGTCGAATTGCCGAGCCCGCTGGTCGACATGGGCTCGGGTGCAGGCTTGCCGGGCATTCCGCTGAAGATCGCCCGGCCAGACGTTCATCTGATTCTGGCTGAGCCTCGGGGAGCGCGGGCGGCATTTCTCCGTCGCGTGTGTGAACGGCTTGGTCTCGAAGGGGCGGAGGTGCACGCGGGGAAAATCGGCCCGTGGTTTACCCGTCCGGTCGAGGGAGTGATCAGCCGAGCGGTCGCGACGATTCCGGAAACGCTGGAACGGGTGGCGTACTGTCTTCGCCCCGGTGGCCGCATGATCTTCCTCAAAGGGCCGGATTGCGACGACGAAATTGCCGAGGCTCGCCGAACGCTTGGAAATGCGTACCGGCTTGTCGGCGATCATGCTGACCGCATTCCGGGCACTGAGCATCGTCGTCGGTTCGTCGTGTACGAACGCCTGGAGGCTCCGGTCGTCTCTGCAACGCTGCCAACAGCCGAGACTCCGCGGGCCCGGGCCTTTTCCGGTTCGGTCAAGGAGGTGTCGAGTGCGTCGAACCCTTCGTTCCGGCTGGCGCGTGACGTGCTCTCCGGCCGAGGGATTCGCAAACACGGACGGGCGGTGATCGCGGGACATCGGATCATTACCGAAATTGTGGATCGGTTTCCCGATCGAATCGAAGCCTGGATGACCGGCCCCGAAGGGGACCCTCCTCCACAGGAGATCAGCCCTGACGTGACCTGGTTGCGGCTAGATCCGGTGTTGCTCCGAGAACTCGATGTGTCGGGGACCGGAGCTCCGTTACTGCTGGCGCGGGTGCCGGAGATCCCGAGCTGGTCCGCGGAGGAGGATTGGCCCGAGGGCTGCTCGCTGTTCGTGCCGTTTCAGGATCCGGAAAACGTGGGGGCGGTGCTGCGATCGGCGGCGGCGTTCGGGGCGGCCCGGGTGGTTTTGTTGAAGGAAGCGGCGCATCCGTTTCATCCGAAGGCGGTTCGCGCGGCCGGGCCGGCGGTGTTTCAGGTTCCACTCGCCTTCGGGCCATCGATCAACGATCTGGTGAGTGAATCTGTGCCGATCATTCCGCTCGACCTCGATGGGCCTTCACTTGATGGCGAACCCTGGCCTGATCGCTTTGGGTTGCTGCCAGGCGTGGAGGGGCCAGGATTGCCGGAGCGATGGCGCGGTCATCCTCATCGCCGTCGCGTGCCGATCGCGCCGGGGGTCGAGTCGCTCAACGCCGCAACGGCAACGGCTGTCTCGCTCTTCGCCTGGCGAAGCAAGGCGGGCTGGCCAGCGTCGGACAGATGAGGGCGGCTGTTCCGGACGTCCGTCGATGGTCACGCATCGCTGGGCCGATCGCTGTCCTGGCCGGGGCCTTGCTGCTCGGCTTCTCGGGCCTGATGGCCGACCCGGGGGCGCTGATTGTCGACGGTGAACGATCCTGGGTCGATGAGGGATTTGGGCCGGGGGAGCGGCCAATCGGAAACGACCTCACGGGTTTGTTCCTCCCGCGATTCCTCTGGCAAAGCGAGATCTGGAGGAAGACCGGCACGATTCCGCAATGGGATCCGCGGGGCTTTGCCGGTCGGCCGAATGTGGCAAACCCGCAGGCGGGTCTCTGGTATCCGCCGGTCTGGCTCGCCTGGTCGTGGGGCGATCCATCGGCCCTCGGTTGGCTGACGGTGGCGCACCTGCTCTGGCTGGGCCTTGGCGGGTTTGCCCTGGGCCTCGGGGTCGGACTCGGCCCTTTGGCCGCGACGGTTTCAGGCGTCGTCGTGATGATGAATCCGTACATCATCGCGCAGGTGAATGAAGGGCATGTTCCGCATGTTTGGTCAGTGAGCTGGTATCCCTGGGCTTTCCTGGGTGTGCTCTGTCTGAGGAAGGGCCAATGGCCGGGTGGCTTGCTCTTTCCCCTGGGCCTGGCTTGCTCGGTGATGACGGGGCATCCTCAAGAGGGCGTGTACCTCGGTCTGGTGCTGGCGGGCTGGGCTGCTTGGGATGCAGCGGGGACGATCACGAGCGTACGGCGATGGAAACGGCTCGCAACACACTCAGATTCCGATGTTCGTGAAGGTGTTCATCGTTTGGGCCGATGGGGCCTCCTGTTCCTGCTTGCGCTCGGGCTTTCAGCGGTGGAGTGGCTGCCGATTTTGCACGCGAGAGCCTGGGCGGCCGGGCCGATGGGCGGGGAAGGGGGGGGCGGAGCGACCGTGTATCATCTCTGGCCGTCGAATCTGATGCAACTGGTTTCTCCAAGAGCGCTCGGGGAACCTGCCTCGTATGATGGTCGTGGAAATTCCTGGGAAACGATGCTGTCGGTCGGTTGGGTTCCCCTGGTCCTGATCGTGCTCGGCGTGTTCGTTTTTCCCGATCGCCGAGCGGTGTGGGGATGGTTTGTACTGATGGGCATGAGTCTCTGGTTCGCCGGGGGGAGGTCGCTGGGGCTGGCCTCGCTTGTGGCGGGAATTCCCGGGATGGAGGCGGCCCGGGTTCCGGCCCGATCGCTCTTTCTGACTGCCACGGCCGCTGCGGTGCTGGCTGGGATGGGATTGCAGATGATTGCGTCGGTCGTTGATCGTCGTCGAGTGATACGGTGGGCAATTTCTTATGGACGGATACTTGCGTTGGTGTGTCTCTTTGTGGCAGCGGGGTTGGCGGTGAGCCTGGTTCCTGAAGCTGGGGAGGCCCGGGAAGGAGGATTGGCCCCATCGCCGTGGTTGCTGGCCTGTGGTCGGCTTGTCCAGGATTGGTTGACGCTTGCCACGATCGCGGCGGTCGGGGTGGTGTTGTGCTGGCGAGTCTCACCGATTGGGAAGGGAAGCGGAGCGGCGATCCTTGTGGCGGGCATTACGATCCTGGAACTGTCGCTCTCGACGGTGATGGCCGTTCCGACCTGTTCGGTGGACCGGTTTCTTGAGCGTGATGCGGTGTCGAATGCGATCGATCGGCATCGCCCGAAGTCTCCATTGCGCATTCGAGCCAGAGACACGTTTTATTCCGACCTGCACGCGTGGCGTGAGAGTATTGAAAAAACAAATATTGGTGATTTGTTCCAAATTCGTCATGCGACAGAGATCATCCGACCGCTTTATGCGGTGTTCCAGGAGTCGGATTCCCGAGCCTCACGTCCCCTCGATGCGGACCTTGCTCGATCGGTTCTGGACCGGATGGGAGTGCAGTTGTTGCTCAGCGATCGACCGCTTCGGTTGACGATTGGGCCAGTGCTGGAATCGGGAAGGAACGGGATCGCTCGGTTTGAACTGATCGAGAATCTGAGCGCTTTGCCAAGAGCCCGTGTGCTTCCGAGGGTCGACGTCGTCGAACCATCTTGGACGCTGGATCGTCTGGCCGAGGTCGATCCGCGTTTGGTCGTCGTGATGACGCATGACCCGCTGCGGGGGCTTGACGGAGATCGGCAACCGTTCACGCCGGTCGAGTATTGTCAGGAGCATCCGGATCGGATCGTTCTTCGGGTGACGACGAGGGCTCCTGGCCTGCTAATCGTCGCCGACACCTGGATGCCCGGCTGGCGAGCAACGCTCAACGGTCGGCCTGTTCCGGTGTTTTGCGGCGATCACGCCTTCCGGGTTGTGGCCTTGCCGGAGCCGGGCAGGATCGAAGTGGTGATGACGTATCGAGCGCCGGGCCTGGCGATTGGGGGGATGATCTCGGTGGGGTCGGTCGGGTTGCTGGCTGTAATCGGTCTCAGGGGGGCGGTTCGGAAGCGTTTTCCTCGACGGGCGTGACCCGGATTTTGTGGACACGATTAGCCGAGACATCAACCACCGTGAATCGGTAGTTGTCCCAATCGAGTGACTCTCCCACGGCGGGGATGTGGCCCAGGCGGGTGATGACGAATCCGGCCACAGTATGGTAATCGCCGGGAGGAAGGTCGCGGTGCATGACGTGGTCGCGGAGAGCGTCGGCGGGGAGCATGCCGTCGACCATCCAGGAGCCATCGGAGTGAGGCTCGGCTCGCGGTCCGGGAGACTCTCCAGGGCCGGGGAGATCGCCGACGATGGCTTCCAGCAGGTCGGTCAGCGTGAGCACTCCCTCGACCGAGCCGTACTCGTCGAGCACGACGGCGAAGTGGTGGCCGGTTTTCTGGAAGGTGTCGAGAATCTTCAAGCCCCGCGTCCCTTCGTAAAGGAATAAGGGGATTGCCAGGTGCCCTTTCAAGGCAACGGCATGTTCGGAGAGGCCAAGGGCCAGAAGTTCCTTGACACGAACAATTCCCAGAACATCATCAATGGATCCGTTGCAGACCGGGAAGCTGGAGTGTGGGCTGGTCGTGACCTTGCGGCGGATCTCCTCGGGAGAGTCGTCGATGTCAAGCCAGACGACCTCGCTCCGAGGGGTCATCAGCACGCCCGCCCGCCGATCGCCGAGGCGAAGGACGCCGCGGATCATGTCGTGCTCGACCGGTTCAAAGACGCCGTGCTCAATCCCCTGAAGGATCATCTGCTTGACGTCCTCATCGGTCACGGGAGGTTCGGAACTTTGCCGGATGCCAATGGCATAGAGCACCAGGTTGGTTGATCCGCTGAGCAATCGGACCAGGGGGACGGTGATTCGGGAGAGAAGTCGCAGGGTCGGGGCCGTCAACCGGGCGATGCGCTCGGGGGCCGCCAGCGCAATGCGCTTCGGAACGAGCTCTCCCAGGATTAATGTGGCGTAAGTGATGCCAACGACTACAATCCCCAGCGCGATCGGCTCGGCCGAGCCTTCGATGGCCGGTAGCGGGCGCAGTGCTTCTGCCAGCGGTTTCGCCAGCGTGGCACCACCGAAGGCTCCGGCGAGCGTGCCAATCAAGGTGATGCCGATCTGCACGGTCGAGAGAAACCGATTCGGGTCCTCGGCCAGTTCCAGGGCCGCCCGAGCGCGACGGTCGCCGAGCTTGGCCTGGGCATCGAGCCGCCCCTTCCGCGCTGAGACGATCGCCAGTTCCGAGGTTGAAAAGGCACCGTTGGCCAGGATCAAGGCGAGCAAGCCCGCCAGTTCGAACCACGGCACGAGGGTTTCTCCGAAGGGGGGAATCAGGGCCTGGCCTTTCGAAGGCCGGCCGCGGGGTGAGGCGATCCGAGTGGTCTCGCAGATCAAGAGGGATCGACGATCATACCCATCCCATCCGCTTGCGGACAAACCACTCGACGCCGAGGACGCCGACGAAGCTGATCAGAAACGGCCAATTGTCCCAAAGGCGATACTCGACCTGGGTTTCGACCCGGCTGAAGGATTCCGGGTCGAGATCGTCGAGGTAGCGGTCGAGTTGTTCGGGACGGAGGAACTGGCCGCCGGTCAGCTCGGAGAGTTGCTGCAGCAGAGCGATGTTTGCGGCCGGGTTCTCCAGCTCCAGGTCGTCCTGGAACACAAGGAATCGAGAGGTGGCTCGGCCGATTTCGTTGCCATCGGCACCGGTGGCGATGACCTCGACACCGTAGATTCCCGGATCACCAGAGGCGGAGTACGTGCCACGGGCGCGGTCGTCCTGAAAAAACAGATCGACCGGCACGGCGGCCTCGCCTCCGGGGGGCCGAACGATGGCCTCGTAGCGGGCGTCTGAGACGGGTTGATCTTGCTCGTCTCGGGCGAGTGCCGACAGCTCGACGGCCCCGCCGATGGCCACGCGGCGACGATCGAGGCGCAGTTCCACGCGGGATTGTCCCTGATCTTCCTGGTGGGCAAGCCAGAGGATCGCCTGCCGCCAGAACTTGCGATGGGCTTCCTGGCTGGCTTCCGAGGCGCGGTACCAGGGCCAGGTTTCGCCGCCGAAGGCAATGACGCGCCCGCGGCCATCCTGGGCAACCATCAACGGTTCCCGTTCGGGTGTCAACGCCCAGACAACGGCCGATTGCTTCGGGCGGCCGAGTCGGCTTGCGCCGGGAATCGGCGGAAGTTGTTCCCAGGTGCTGGCGGTCTCGGCCTGGGTCGAGCCAATCTGCAAGACGTAGTTGTCGAGGGCCTGCGGGTTGGGAATGACCTGAAGCCCGTCTGCGGGCTCGATCTGACCGTCGCCGCTTCTCATGATCGTCGGGAGAACCTCGGCCAGGGGGGTTGCTCCCCAGCCGCCATCGCCAAAGCTGTCGCGTCCACCGAGCATGATCAAGCCGGCACCGGCCTGGACGGCTCGGGCGAGCAACTGCTGCTGATTCGGTGACAGGAATTTGGCCGGGACATCACCGAGAATGTAGACATCATGAGCGCCTGGCGCAAAGGCTTCGTCGGGGATGGCGGGCTGACCACCGCGGCCCGGGCCAAGAATCACGTTGAGGTTCGCCTGGATTTCTCGGGAGGCATCGAGCGCGCGGGTGACGAACTTCCCTTCCCAGATCGTCCCAGGACCCTGAAGGTGCAACACGTTGAGCCCACCGGGCAAGACACTCACAAAGGTGCTGAAGCTGTTGTTCGAGTCAATCAGCTCTCCCTCTCGCGAGGCAACCTGGACAGTGAGCAACTGCTCTCCCGCAACCTGAGGGGCAAACCGCAAGGGGGGCGTTGTCACCACTTCCGAGTCGGGCGGTACCTGGACGGTCGCTCGGGCGACGGGCTGTCCGAAACCCTCGGCGCGGAGCTCGACTTCCAGTTGTTGACCGGCGTACCCGCGAACCCGGAGCGCCCCGCGGACCTCCATCTCGTTCTTCACGAAGATGGCTTCGGGAGCCTGCACCCCGGTCACGGCGATATCTCGGGAGCCAGCTCCGGCGGCGGCCGACCCGAAGCCGACCGCCGTGATCGGCACCCCTTGAGCCCTGAGGTTCTGCGCCGCCGTCAAGGGGGCGACCCCGCCATTCGAAGCTCCGTCAGACATCACCACGACCGAGGCAATCGGTGCTCCGCTCTCCCGTCGCACGGCCTCCAGGAGCGAGGCGCCGAGCGTTGTTTGCAGGCCGTCCGGTTCGGTTATCTCGTCGGAAGGCAGGCCGGGGTGGAGCTCGCGGTCGAAACGGTAGTACTTCACGGCCAGGCCCGAGTCCGGATCGGCCGAAGTGTCCCCCAGCACCTCTTGCGCCCGGTCCAGAGCGCGGCGGGCCATTCCCCATCGGCTGCGGTTGTTGGCCTCATCATTGATCTTCATGCTGGTCGAACTGTCGACGAGGAAGATTAATGAGACCTGCTGCTTGACCTTTTGCATGATTAGGACCGACGGTCTGACGCACGCCAGGAGCGCCAGAAGGACCGCAACCATTCGCAGGCCGACGACAAGATATTTGCGACGGTCGGTGCTGTCTCTCAGTCGTTTCCGGTACGGCCAGAGCGTCAGCGCCACCACAGCGGCCGCGGCAAGGACGACCAGGGCCCAGTGTCCGATCGGGCTGAGACTCAGGCTGATGCGTTCGCTCATCGCGGCGGTCTACACAAAAAGGGTCAGGGAGTCGAGGCGATCGGTTGCGGCGGTCGAGGAAGTCGTCGGTCACATCACGCGGCGGCTCGTGCGGGGGCCGGGCTTGCGGTGGCGTGCTCGCGATGGAAGCGGTTGGCCAGGTAATTCTCGGCGGTCAGCAGGACGAGGATCAGGATCATGAGCCAGGGGAAGATCTCCCGGCCGACCCGGGCCGTGCGTTGCACGCGATCGATGGCGTCGGGAGAGTCGGCCAGGGCGAAGGTTTCGGGGTCGCCGAGCAGCGTGTTGAGTTCGTCCGTCTGGAGGGGGCGGAAGTTCGCCTCCTCAGGCCGGGGGTTAATGCTGAAGCCAAGCTGAGGTGGATCGGCAGCCGGGGCGTTTCCGCGCGTCGGTAAGACCGTCCACTGACCCAGGGCCTCGGGCCCTTCGACGATCAACTCGGACACGTCTCGGTCGGGGTTGATTCGTTCGTTGAGCTGATCAGTCGGCCCTTGCACGAGGTAGCTTGCGGCCCGAACCGACGGTTCGAGCGGCAAAATGACAATCTCCCCGGCTTCGTAGTTCAATCGTGATCCCGAGGCACCGGCCAGGTAGGGCACGGTGCGCTGCATCAGGGCGAGGAACGACCAGCCGGCCAGGGGGTTCGGGAACTCGTTCCAGGCATCGGGGTCGTCGGGGGTCGGCCTACGGGAGAGGGGGGTTGTCCAGAGCAAGACCCGGCCGACCTGCGGGCCGTCAAAGGTTGCCTCGATCAAGGCCGGTGCACCGTCCTGATAGGTCAGCAAGGGACGGACGTAGGAGGCCTCGATGGGTCGAAACGCCCGATAAGTGAACACGGGGATGTTGGCCAGGTCGGCGGCGATTTCCCGAGTATAGGGTAAGAACAAGGGGTGGCTCGGATCGACCAGATCACCGAACGCGGTGCCCCCGGACGGGGAGACGGGGGCTCCCGGCTGACCGGGGATCACGCTTCGAGCGGCCTCAGAGGTGTATTCATCCGGCTCAGTGTTTCGACCGAGGGCGACCACCAACCCGCCACCATTCCGGACGTACGCCGCCAGTTGTTCCCACGCCTGAGGCGAAAGCCGAGCAACATTGTTCATGACAAGGCATGAGTAGTTCGCCAACTCTCGGGGAATCCGGCCGTCGAATTGGTCGGTGCTGAGCGTCTCGACCCGGTTCGGAATGCCGGTGGCCTGCGGGTCGAGGGCTCCGGCGACGAAGGTGGCGTCAATGAACCGGGGCTCGTCGTCGGGGTCGGGGTCGTAAAGGACGAGGACATCAAAGGCGGGGCTGGATTCGAACGTGACGAAGCGTCGGTCGTCGAAGGGCAGGGGGTCAACCCCGTCAAGTCGCACCTCGGCCTGATGCAATCCGGCGTCGAGGCTCGCCGGGGTACGGAAGATGACCTCAACCTGACCCTCGGCCGGCAGTTGCACGTCTTGCTGACCGCGTTTCGAGCCATCGAGGAGGAACTCGGCAAGCCGGGTGGTCGCCGGGCCGGTGTTCCGGATCGTGGCCACGAGTTCGAATGCTCGACGGCCATCAGCCTCCGGCTCCGACGCGGGGCGAGCTTCCAGGCCGACGATGGCCGCGTTGCGAAACTCGTCGGGGGCGAGCCGGATGAGGTACGTCGCCGCCTCGCGCCCGGAGCGTTCCTTGATTCGATCTCGGCCGGGGATCGTCTGACCGGGCTCCCACGACGATCGGGCCAGATCAGTCAGGACATAGGCTTCGAGGCGGGGCAGATCGCGGCGACTCTCGGAGAGGGCCTCGTACGCCCGTTCGAGCGAGAGGTTGAGCGAGCGGTTGGCAGCCCGCAGCTCCAACCCCTCCAGCCGTTTTCGCGCCGCCGATGGGGAAACGGCCGCCGGAACGGTGGGTACCCCGGAGTCAATCAGATAAACTTGGCTGGATTCGGGGAGTTTGCGGAGCACCTGATTGGCGACTTCTTTCGCCTCGTCGAGTCGGGTCTTGCCCTGTTCGACATAGCCCATCGAGAGGCTCGTGTCGATGACCATCGCCAGGGCGGTCGGCACCTCGCGATCGCCGAGCGGCACCCGGGCATTGAGCGCGGGCCGTGCCAGGGCCAGGGCCATGAGGGCGACCAAGGCCATCCGGGCGAGCAGCAGGAGCCAGTTCTTGACCTTCAGCCGCTTGGTCGATCGCTGATGCCGTTGCTGCAGGAGACGAAGGGCGGGAAAGACGATCCGCTTGGGCGTCTGGCGCATGACCAGATGGATGATCAGGGGCACGACCGCCAGGGCCGCTCCCGCCGCAAGACCCGCGTGGATCAAGGAAATATCCATGAGAACTCGTCGTCCCGATACGTCGCGAGGGTTCAGCCCCGGGCTTGCCGGCTGAGGAGGTAGCTCATCAACGCCTTATCAAACGGCATGCCGGTATGCAGCGGCACGTAATCAATCCTGGCCGCGAGGCACTCTTTCCGGTAGCGCTGTCGGAAGGCCATCAATTCGTCCAGGTAATCGGCTTTCATGGCATTGGCATCGACCAGGAGTTTCTGGTGCGTTTCATTGTCTTCCAGCTCGACCATGCCGTCGAAGGGAAACGAGTCTTCTGCCTCGTCGAGTACGTGAAAGAGGATGACATCGTGCCCGGAATAACGGAGGCGGTACAGCGCCTTGAGGATCGGCTCGGGATCATCAAGCAAGTCACTAAAGAGCATGATCAGACCTTTATGACGGATCATGCCCGCGAGCTGGTGGAGGCACTTGGCCACGTCGGTCACGTCGGACGGACGAAGCCGGGCCAGCAAGGAGAGGATGCTCGTCAACTGCGTCCGCTTGCTTTTCGGGGCCAGGCTCTGGCGAATCTTGGTATCGAAGGCAACCAGTCCGACCGGGTCTTGCTGGTGGACCATCAGGTACGCCAGGGCCGCGGCCAGGCTGATGCAGTATTCGAACTTCGTGAGATCCTGCCGGTAGGTGTAGCCCATCGAGGCCGAGAGGTCCATCGCCAGGTAGCCGGTCAAGTTCGTCTCGGCTTCGAACTTCTTGATATAAAAGCGGTCGGTCTTGGCGAAGACGTTCCAGTCGATGTCGGAGATGTTATCGCCCGCGGTGTACTTGCGGTGCTCCGAGAACTCCACGGAGAAGCCGTGGAAGGGGCTGGCGTGCAGGCCGGCGATGAACCCCTCAACAATGAACCGCGCCCGTAGGTCGAGCCGCGCCACCTGGCGAATCACCTCGGGCTTCAGGTACTGTTCGGCCGTGACGGCCAAGGCTCGTCCTCCCGATCGGGCTGTGGTTCGTATCCCATCAGTGTTGACGCTCTATTGTATCGGGAACGGCGTCCGGCGGCTCGTTCCGAGCGTCAGAAAGTCGTGTCAGAACACCTCATCAATCGGCACGACCAAGCCCGGGAGCATCGGAGACTGATAGACGTGCCCCCGTCGCAAGGTCCGGCGGCGGTCGCCGCGAGGGCCTCGGATGAAGATCGTCACCGCCTGACGCAAGGGGTCGATCACGACATATTCCCGGATGCCGAGCTGGAAATACTCGCGGCGTTTGGTGACGTAGTCCCGCTGCCGCGACGTTCGGCCGGGGCTGACGATCTCGAACATAAGGTCCGGAACCCGCTCGGGAATCGGCGGGACCGAACGACCGGGGGCGGTCACGAGGTAGACACCGATATCGCCGATCCGGTCGGTGCCGTCATCGACGCGAACCCAGGCCTGGACGGCGAGTTCTTCGACGACGTCAGGATGTTCGATCCAGTATCGACTCAGCCGTTGCCGCCAGGGCTTCGAGTCATCGAGATGGCGTTGACCTTCGGGTGACACGACGACCAGCCTCCCGGCCTCTCGTTCGTACGTCCAGGGCTCGACGAACTCGGCCTCGGCGAACTCCTCGGCCGAAACGAATCGGCCGTCGTCGTCGGGACCGAGGAGCAGGGAGGTGCGTTGGGTCGACATGGGATGGGACTCCCGACAAGGGGAGAATCGAGGCAAACGCCTTCCGGATCGCAATCAGGCGGCACCGCCGCGGCGATCGTATTTGGGCACGTCGGGCTCGCGGACTTCCTTGACGAGGCGGTTGATCAGGTCGTCGGGGCTCATGCCCTCGGCCTGGGCCTGGAAGTTGGTGCTGATCCGGTGGCGGAGGACCGGAACGGCGACCTTGCGGATGTCGTCGAGCGAGACGCTGAAGCGGCCGTCCATGGCGGCCATCGCCTTGCCGCCGAGGATCAGGTTCTGCCCGGCCCGGGGGCCGGCCCCCCAGTCGATCAGCTCCTTGACGAAGGCCGGGGCCTGTGGGTCGCCCGGGCGGGTGGCGCGGACGAGCTTGGCCACGTACTTGACCGCGTAGTCGGAGATCGGCACCGAGGTGATGAGCTTCTGAAGGTTTACGATCGCCTTGGCCGAGAGCACCTTGCGCAGCTCCGGGAATTCTCCCTTGGTCGTGGCCGAGAGGATCTTCTCCTCCTCCTCCTGGCTCGGGTAGCCGACCCGGATGTCGAACATGAAGCGGTCGAGCTGAGCCTCGGGCAAAGGATACGTCCCTTCCTGCTCGATTGGGTTCTGCGTGGCGATCACGAAGAAGGGTTCGGGCAACTTCATGGTTTCCTGGCCGACGGTGACCTCGCGTTCCTGCATGGCCTGGAGCAGGGCGGCCTGAGTCTTTGGCGGGGTCCGGTTGATCTCGTCGGCGAGGATGATGTTCGAGAAGATCGGACCGGGAACGAATCGGAACGATCGGCGGCCGGTTTCGGGCTCCTCCAGCACGTTCGTACCGGTGATGTCCGAGGGCATCAGGTCGGGCGTAAACTGGATGCGCTTGAAGCCGACGTCGAGGATCCGGGCCATCGAGCTGACGATCAAGGTCTTCGCCAGGCCCGGCACGCCGACCAGCAAGCAGTGGCCCCTCGTGAAGATGGCAGCCAGGATCAGCTCCAGCACGTCTCGCTGGCCGATGACCGACTTGCTCAGCTCGGTGATCATCACGTCTCGGGAGTTACGGAACTCGTCGAGCAATTGCGAAATCCGGTCGCCGGAGCTGGCCATACGTCGGTGTCCCAGGGGCTCAGAAGAATCGAAGCAACAGGCAATTCGCCCTCGCACCAGGCGAGCGACGATGCCGAGGACGGGTCGGACCATTGTAGAGGCCCCGCAAGACCCGATTCAAGGATCGGCATCACCACCGACCCGTCTGCCCTGAATCAGGCACCACTGCCCGCACCTCGGGCGATCACCGCGGCAAGAGCTGGCAAGGTCCTTCGAGCAACTCCTGGCCCGCGCGATCGTTGGACCATTACCGTAACGATTGTGGCGCTTGGGCTTCGGGTGCGGGGCAGCTCTGGGTTTGACCGATTCATCCGGGTTTCTCATGACCCTCATTCCGCCTTGGCCCGTTGGTTGCGAGGATCGAGACCACTCATTACTGAGGCCATTCAGGACCGCGAACAGCTCTCAGGTCTCCAAGAGGAACCTTCTGGCACTCGCGTTTCTCCTCGACCAAAACGACAAAGTCGTTTGGGGCGAGATCCCTCCTCCTTGCTCGGTCGGCAGCCCACCACTCCCCAGGTGGTGCTCCGAGTGAGCGATTGTCTGTCCGTTGCACTCCTCCGCGACGACCCGACAGACGCAACTGATCGTTTCCCCCCGTTGCACTCCGCGCCGAGTGAGCCGCGGACCCTGCTCCAACCCTGCCTCGCCAGCTTTCGAGTGGTTTCCATGCTTCGAACCGTTCATTCCATGCTTCGAATTGCCTCAATGAGTGCGCTGCTGATGTCAATCGGTGCGATTGGCCTCGGAAAGCTCTCCCCCGATGGTTTGGGAAGGACCCAATCCTCGACACACTTTCTCGGGGTATCCACAAGTTATCAAGGAGCGGCTGGTCAAGGGCTGCAACTGTTCGACCTGACCGGTGGTCCGCCTCGGTCGCTCCCGCTGAGGACACAGGAGCGCGTCGACCTGGCGATCGGTTCGCCCTGGGTCGATGCCTGGGATCAGGTTCATGTGGCCGGGCGTTGGATGGTGATCGACCCAGCAATAGGTTTGAAGGATTGCGGGCTAAGCCGCGTGGCCATTCCCTCTGGAAACGTGCTTGATCGTGTGTCCCTGGATCATTACCCCATCTCGCCTCCCTGCTGGGGAGCCGGGACCACGGCCCGCGTGCTGTTCGTCTCGGGCGATGGCAACCTTTATCGCTACGATTTCGAGCCGATTTCCGGCGCGGGTGCCCCGGGGCTCAATCGGATCCGCTGGGACGTGGAACGGCCCGGCATGGCGGTCCCTCTCTTGGTTGATGTCACGCGTCCTGAGCGACTCCCGACTCCCAACCTCCTGATTGCCACCGTCGTGCCGCGGCTTTCCGAGGGCGAAATGAGCCGAGCGGATGCTCACGAGATCTGGTGGCTCCGACTCAGCGACGACGAGCAGGCCATCATGGATTGTGGACCCATCACTTGGCCCGACCCTGAAGGGCTCGACGTCAGCCGACGTCGTCCCGCGCTCGGAGTGCTCAGCGACGGTACCCTCTGCCTTGCGTACCTGAGCTGGAGAGACACGCCTGAAGCACTGTACCTTCGCGTCCTTCCGGTCCGGCTTGACGAGCAGACGGGGATGCCCGTCGCCGAAGGAACGCAAGGGAAAATCCTGGCCGATTCCTGCCTGAACCACGCACCGGTGTTTGTCGATGGAGGGGCGTCGGTCCTCGTGCAGACGCTTCAAGACCGCGAGCCCATCCCCCTGCGCGTGCCTCTCGACGATCATTCTCGTCCCACCACCCTCGCGGCCGCGAGGCCACTGGAGCCATGATCGCCGCCGGTCTTCGTCGTGGTCGTTGACCCCTGAGAAGGCAGCGTCTACACTTGGACAGTTGTCAGTGAGGCACGCCGATCGATCCTGCCAGGGAGGTCAAGCGGTCATGCGATGGTGTGGGATGAGAGGGATCGGGCTGCTCCTGGCGGCATTGGTCATGATGTTGAGCCTTGGCCCAATCGCTCCGGCACGTGCTGAGGTCACCTCAGCGCAGGTCGAACAGGCGATTCGAGACGGGATTCGCTACCTCAAGGGGGAACAGCGTCCTGACGGTTCCTGGCCCGAATTCAACCCTCGGTACGAAACCGGAACGACCTCCCTGGCCGCCCTCTCTCTAATGACCGCCGGAGTTCCGCCCGACGATCCAACCATCACCCGGGCGCTCGCGTTTCTTGAGCAATACTCCGCGAGACGCCTGGGCCAGGTCTACACCGTTTCTCTGCAAACGATGGCCTACGCCGCGGCCGATCCCGACCGCTATCGCGTCCGGCTCAACGAGAACGTCAAGTGGCTCGAAGCCGCCCAGATTCAGCCGGAAGACCGGGTCGATGGTGTCGGTGCCTGGTCGTACACGATCCAGAAAGGCCAGTCGGCCGACAATTCGAATGCCCAGTATGCACTGCTGGGTTTGAACGCCGCGGCCGAGGTTGGCATCCCGGTCGATGATCGGGTCTGGCAACTGGCTCGCCAGTACTGGGAGCAATCGCAGCGGCTCAGCGGCGGTTGGGGGTACACCATGACTCCCAACAATCCCGTTACCGCCAGTATGACGACTGCCGGCATCTCCAGCCTGGTCATTACCGGTCTGCGTCGCATCCAGAGCCGCGAACTGCTCGTCGGCGACGAGATACGCAACTGCGGCGAAGGTGGCATCAATCCGAACATCCAGCGAGCCCTCGACTGGATGGGGGCCAACTTCCGGGTCGATACGAATCTCGGACGCGGGATGACCTGGAAATATTACTACCTGTACGGTCTCGAACGGGCCGGCCGCCTGAGTGGTCAGCGCTATTTTGGAAGCCACGACTGGTACGTCGAAGGGGCCGAGGAACTGATCGCCCTTCAGGATAAGCTGCTCGGCAACTGGCCGAGGAACGCCGGTGAGGATAACCCGGTGATTACCACCAGCTTTGCCCTCCTTTTCCTGTCGAAGGGCCGTGCGCCGGTCCTCATCAACAACCTGAGGCACGGGGTCGGAGACAACTGGGACATCCACCGCGAAGGGGTCAGGAACCTGGTTGATGCTGTTGCCGAAGACTGGGGCACGTTGTTGACCTGGCAAGCCGTCAATCCTGACTTTGCCTCGGTCGAGTCGCTCTTGCAAGCACCAGTCTGTTTCTTGAATTATCACGAACCAATCGGATTGGGGGCCGATGGCAAGGCGAACCTCCGGTCTTATGTCGAGCAAGGAGGCTTTCTCTTCGCTGAGGCCTGTTGCGGAATTCAGGAGCACGATCGTGGCTTCAAGGCACTGGTGCAGGAGATCTTCCCCTCCGAACAGGGTTATGAGTTGAAGCCTTTGAGTGAGGACCACCCGATCTATCGGTCGCGTCACAAGCTCAGCCCCGATGTGGCCCCGCTCTGGGGGATCGACCTGGGATGCCGGACTGTCCTGGTTTATAGTCCCAAGGATCTGTCTGGCTTCTGGAACTTCATGACGGCTCAGCCCGACAATCCGGCCGTCCTGCGAGCGACCCGGATTGGTGAAAACGTGATTGACTATGCCACGGGTCGCGAGCCCCCGCCCGATAAGCTCGTACCCCGAGAGGTCATCGACTTCGAACTGGAACTCCCGCGCCGGGGGGCCTTGCAAATCGCCAAGCTCCGGCATGCCGGGGGCTGGAACGTCGCTCCGCTGTCGATCCCAAATCTCACGACGATCCTGCGCGAGCGGGTCGGCTACGACGTGGTGATCAACCACCGCGATCTCCTGCCAGCCGATCCAAACTTGATCAATTTCCCATTGGTTTATGTGCATGGCAATGCCGCTTTCACCATGTCTGGGGCCGACATGGATGCGCTTCGAGCCCACCTCGACCCCGGAGGTGGCACCTTCTTCGCCGATGCCGCCTGCGGCAGCCCGGCCTTCGATACCGCCTTCCGACGCTTCGTTGAGGAGTTGCTTCCCGGTAAGGAGCTTGAGGTCATTCCCCCGGACGACGATCTCTACACTACCCGGGTCGGCTTCGACCTCTCCGACGTCCAGTACACCAAGGCCGCTGGCGGTGGTCAGGACCGTCCTCGCCTGGAAGGGGTCAAGATCGACGGCCACTGGGCGATCATCTATTCCCCCTACGACATCGGCTGCGCCCTCGAACGCCAGCAAGGGCTCGACTGCAAGGGATACACCCACGAAAGCGCCATGCGGATCGCGGCCAACATCGTGATCTATTCCACCTTGCCCTGAGGCAGCATCCGGCCGGGGAGTACAGGGTCGGCTGTGTCCTTGCGACTTATTGCTGCGTTCCTTGATACTAGTGCTCCTGAGGTTATCGGGCGAGTCGGGGTGCATGCCTCGGCCGCCCGTTTGCAGCGGGCACCGGGAGGAACATTCGCATGAAATGCGCATCAATCAAGATTGTTCAGACGTTGATCGCGATGATTCCGGCCTTGCTGGCGGTCGGGCTGCTGAGTGGTCTTTCTCGGGAGGGGCGGGCGGCTGAGCTGCGGGTCGGCGCGGCCACGATCAGCATCACTCCTGATCGCCCGGTTCCCCTCTCGGGGCAGATGACGACCCGGATCTCCCGGAACGTGGAGACCCCCGTGACCGCAACGGCCCTTGCGTTGGAATCGCATGAAGGGGACGAGGTGATGGACCAGGCGATCCTCGTTTCGTGTGAACTGGTTGCGATCAGGGAAGGAATCATCGAGCAGGTTCGCGAACGCCTGGCGGATCGGCTCCCGGATTTCGACCCGAGGAAGCTCGTCCTGAGCGCCACCCACACCCATACGGCTCCGGTGATGGAGGAAGACCGCTACGAGTTGCCGGACGACGACACGATCGTCTCGCCGACCGAGTACGTCGTCTTCCTTGTGGATCGCATTGTCGAGGCTTCGGCCGAGGCCTGGCAGGCTCGTCAGCCTGCTGGAGTCGGCTGGGGAATGGGCCATGCAGTCGTCGCTCAGAATCGTCGCGCCGTCTATGCCGATGGCCGGTCCGTGATGTATGGTCGCACGGATCAGGATGACTTCGTCGGAATCGAAGGGTATGAAGACCACGGCGTCGACGTCCTGTTCTTCTGGAATCGGGATGAGCAACTGATTGCGACGGCCATCAACGTTGCTTGCCCCGCGCAGGAAGTCGAAGGCCGATCGGCCGTGAATGCGGACTTCTGGCATCCCGTCCGCGAGCAACTCCGCGAACGTCACGGAGAGGACCTGGCCGTGCTCGGCTGGATTGGGGCCGCCGGCGATCAGTCGCCTCACCTGATGATGCGCAAGGAGGCCGAGGAACGGATGCGGAGGCTCAGAGGCCTCGATCGCCTCGACGAAATCGCCCGCCGGATCGTCCTCGCCTGGGAAGAAGCCCATGACGGGGCCCGGCAAGAGATCGTGACTGACCTCCCCTTGAACCACACGGTCAAGAGCATTGAACTTACGGCTCGCCTGGTGACGGACGAGGAAGCCGCCGAGGCCGCCCGACAGGTCGAGTCGCTGTCGGCCGACCCGGCCCAGAAGCGCCGGATGCTCTGGCATCAGGCAGTCCTCGACCGTTACGAGCAACAGGAATCCGGCTCCGTCGCGCCTTATGTAATGGAGTTGCATGTGATTCGGCTCGGAGACGTGGCGATCGCCACGAACCCGTTCGAGCTGTTCACCGAGTACGGCATTCGGATGAAGGCCCGCAGCCCGGCGCTCCAGACCTTCGTCATTCAGCTTGCCGGCCCAGGGTCGTACCTGCCCACGGCGTTTGCCGTTCAGGGCGGCGGGTATAGTGCGATCGTCCAGAGCAGCGAGGTTGGTCCGAAGGGAGGCGACGAACTCGTCGAGCGCACCGTCGAGGCGATCAAGGCACTCTGGCCCGAATCGTAACGCGACTGCCTGGGCCAACCGGCGGGTTGTGTCATGCCGAATCGACCGGCCCGCCCTCGCGTTCAAGTCGTTCGATTCGCTGAATATACCCTTTCGAATCGAACTTCTTGCGCGTGCTTTCATAACTCATGAAGCGGACCGTGCCGAAGATGGGCCGCTCGGGCCAGGGACGGTCGTGGGTGCCGCCGATCGCCCAGGAAACGCCGACGTAGCCGTTCGGGTCGCGGCCGTCCATCTCGTAGCGATCGTTCAGGTCGAGGGCAATCGTGAACGCGGTTTCGGCGTCCGGGCTCCATTCAAGGATCTTTTTGGCCCAGTACATTCGAAGGTAGTTGTGCATCCGGCCCGTCAGAACCATCTCGCGTTGCGCGGCGTTCCAGAGCGGGTCGTGGGTTTTGCCCCGCTCCAACTCCTCAGCCGAATAGCGGTGCTCGCGGGGGTCGTCAGCGTGCTTGGCCAGGGTCTTGAGTGCCCAATCGGGACAGCCTTGCAGCCGATCGTAGTTCGGGTTGTGCGTCACGTAGTTGATGGCCAGCTCGCGACGGACGATCAATTCTTCCAGATAGGCATCGATGTTCTCCTGGCCCGCGTCGCTTTCCTTTGCCGCCAGGGCGCAGGTGATGGGGCTGATGTGTCCGAAGTGCAGATGAGCCGACAGTTCGCTGGTCATGTAAGGTGTCGGCTCGTTCCGGGCGGTCGCGTAGTGGGGGAGACGCTCGCGAACGAAACGTTCCAAACGCTTGCGGGCTTCGCTCGGCCCGCCACGATACCCCGGCACTTCGTCCACGCCTCCGACCTTGATTGCCTTGAGCAAGGCATCGGGGTTGATCGACTCTCCTTTGGGCAATCGCCGACCTCGCCAAGAGGTTTCCGCGGTATTCGGCGGTCCGGAGGGCTGGAGGTACGTGTCCCAGACGCGATGGATCTTCGGCCGGATCGTCCGGGCGGCGTATTCTTGCTTCGTGAACAGCGAGGTTGGCACGACCACGTCGCCATCAACGCACCGAAACGGCACCTCGACCTGTTCGGCCACCCGGTCACGCCAGGCTTGGCCAACCCGGAGCGGATTCTCGTCTCCGACGAGGAAGGCGGGCTCGATCTCCCGGCAAAGCGAGGAGATTACCTCATCGGGCGAGCCGAGTCTCAGAACGAACGGCACGCCACGATCCCTCAGGCCCCGCTCAATTTCGGGCATCGCGTCGAGCAAGAATCGATAATGCCGACGCTGGGCTCCCGGATAATCGGCCGTCAAGCCAAAGGCGGCCAGAACGGGTAAGTTCAGGGCGTTGCCCAGCGCAATGGCCAGATCCAGGGCGGGGTTGTCCTCTGATCGTTGCGACCGCTGCATCCAGTAAAGAACGCACGAGCCATTCGAGATTGGTTCTCCGGGACGAACGACTCGCACTCTCGGGTTCGGTTGCAAGAACTCGTCGATACTGTCCACTGCCGTTCCTCATTACCTCGTGACGAATTCGACTGCTGCCGAGCCAGTCGTTCCTGATCGATCGATTGTAGGACCGGGGCAAGCGCGACGCTTCCTGACAATCAACCACTGGGGGATTGACCAGGGCTCTCGCGAATTCACATAATTTTCATCACCTCTCCTGGATTCAACGTCTAGAATGGGTGCGACCGATGACAATCACGGACGATTGCCGGTCCACTTCCCCTCCTTTGCTTTGGGCTCGTTGCGGTCCGAATTTCCCCACCACGTTTTCGAGCGTTGCTCAACCCCCGAGGTTCCAGGATTGATGTCCCCCAGCGATCGTTTCGGCAATCGTCGCGGTTTTACCCTGATTGAATTGCTCGTCGTCATTGCCATCATCGGCGTACTCATCGCCTTGCTTCTGCCCGCAGTGCAGTCGGCCCGAGAGGCCGCCCGGCGTGCCCAGTGCACCAACAACTTGAAGCAAATCGGGCTCGGCCTGGCCAACTATGAGAGTAGCCACAATGCCTACCCCCCCGGTCGGCTTCAGCCGGACCGAACCGATTCGGCCGGGAACCCCGTCACCGGTCGGTACACCAGCTACGGTTCGGTACCGGGCAACTGGACCGGTAATATCTCGGTCCACACCCACATTCTGAATTTCATGGAGCAGGTCAACGCGTATAGCGCCATGAACTTCTCGGTGGCGACCTCGAACCGCCTGACGACCGGCGGAGTCGTTTCGAACGCCAATTTCACCGCCTACTCAATCGCGTTCAATGTGTTCATCTGCCCGTCCGACGCCAACACCGGTCGGGTCGTGGGTGAGAACAACTATCGCTACAACTTCGGCGGCTCGCTGACCCACCAGGGCGCAGCGACCTGGGATAACAACGCCGTAAGAACGGCTCCGGGGAACGGTGCGTTCTCTTACGGCCCTTCGCTCCGCGTGGCTGATTTCAAGGACGGTCTGAGCAACACCGCCGTCTTCTCCGAACGCGTCAAGGGAAGCGGAACAGATCTTTCGTCTACTCCTCCCACTCCTGCCGACATCATCACTTCCCCCCAGCGGCAGACCACCGCGGTGTCCGAGGTCGATCGTGACACCCACTTCCAGGTTTGCGGCGGCTACGTGCCTGTTCCTGACCGCTTCCACTTTAATTCGATGGGGCGGTTCCTGGATGGCAGCGACTTCGTGAACGGCTGGCCGACAGCCGCTTATTCCGGATCGCTTTACAACCACGTCGCCCCACCGAACTGGAGAGGGACCGACTGCGGCATGGCCAGCGCCATTGCCGACGTCCCGGGAGAGCACGCCATCGTCTCGGCCCGAAGCGATCACCCGGGCGGCGTTAATGTCTTGCTCGGCGACGGTTCGGTCAAGTTCGTCAAGAGCACCGTCGACGTTTTCACCTGGCGAGCTCTGGGCACCCGCAACGGCGGGGAGGTCATCAGCGCAGACCAGTATTGAGCGCAGGCTTCCTCTGGTCTTCGTCCTCCGATTCTGTCAACGCCCGGGGCAGGCCCGAACCTGCCCCGGGCGTTGGTGCTGGTTCCCTCTCGACGCTTCTTTGAGATGAACATCCCCATGCCCGCTCTGAATTCGATTCGATGCCGCATGCTGACTCTTGCCTTGGTCGCGTGCGGATTCGCCGGTTGCGGTGGTCCCGGCGAAGTGAAGATTGCCCCGGAAGACAATCCGATCTTCGGTCAACACGACGGCGCGCTCGTCTCCCTTCCTGACGGCGGGGCCGTTGAGGTCACAACCGAGCAGGTCGGACCTCAGGCTCGCGTGGTGGCCTACTTCTATGGCAATACGACAACCTACGACCCGCTCACTCCGGCTCCGACCGACGTCTCGGTCGACCTGGCCTTGCCCGGCGGCGAATCAACCACGATCGCGTTGACTGCCGGTGGCGGCGAGGGACGCTTCGCCTCCGCTCCTGGCGATTATGTCTTCGACCCGTTCTTCGGCACGATCAATGCCACCGTGCAAGGGCAGTCTGTTTCGGTGCCCTTCTCGGCAGGTCAGTGACCGGGGTCGCCCGGGATTGACCGATCACCTCAGACCGACTCCCCCGCCCGTCTCGCTCGGTTGGCCGCGACGGCGGTGGGGTCGTTGTAAGGTCGCAACGGAGGTTCGCCTCGGAGGACCCGGACCACATCCTCGGCGACCCAGGTGGCCATGTTCCTGAGGCTTTCGATCGTTTGTGCCGCACTGTGAGGCGTGAGCATGACGTCGGGCCGACCAATCAGCGGATGGTCATCCGGCGGCGGTTCCTCTGCGAAGACGTCGGCACCGTAGCCCCAAAGGCGGCCCTCGTCCAGCGCCTCGGCCACGGCGTCTTCCTCGACGACCGGCCCGCGGCAGGTGTTGATCAGGATCGCATCGGGGTTCATCAACGACAGGGCCTTGCGGTCGATCATGCCTCGGGTGCTGTCGTCGAGGGGGACGTGCATCGTCACGTAGTCACCTTCGCGGAGCGCCGTCTCGAAATCGACGCGGGTGGCTCCCGCAACGGCTTCGACCTCTGTCGGTGCGGGGACAATGTCGTTGTAAAGCACTCGCATGGAGAACGCGGTCTGGGCGATCCTGCCGACAACCCTGCCCACGTTACCGAAGCCGACGATACTGATCGTCTTGCCCTTGATGTCTCGGCCCATCAACTTGGTGCGGTCCATGAACCGCCCCTCTTCAAGGGCGATCATCTGTTGCGGGAAATGCTTCGAGAGGCCGATCATGAACGCGAAGACGTGTTCGGCCACCGCTTCCTTGTTCGCGCCGGGGGTCGAAACGACGAGAATCCCTCGATCGGTCGCCGCGGGCACATCGACGTGATCGACTCCGACGCCGTGCCGCCCGACGACCTTCAGTTGCGGGCCGGCGGCGTCCATCAGGGCCGCGTCGATCCGGCCGTAGGTCCGAGTGACGATCGCGTCGGCGCCGGCGACCTCTCGGTGCAGGATCTCAGGTTCGAGCGACGAGGTCATCACGACGTCGCCGGCCTCGTGGAGCAGGTTCATGCCGTCTTCGTGCATATGGGTCATCATGAAGATGCGGGGCCGGTCGGGCATTGGTCTTCAATCGCTCGCCAGGGTGGGAATCGGGATCAGTCCGTCATCGAGGTTCCTACCTTAGCAAAGCACAGTCGCCCAGGCCACGGAGGGGCTCCTGATGATGCTTTGCCACGTGATGAATTGGACCTGGACGCGGTTTTCGTTACCATAGATGCATTCTCAAGCCCGATGTGATGTTAGGATGGGTTCTCATGCGCCAGATCGGTTTGTTGCCCGAAGAGCAGGCCCTTCGCTTCGCGGATTACCTGCTGACGCTGGGCATCACCTCTCGCATTGTCGGAGGGCCCAACGGTTGCGCGGTCTGGATCCATCGCGAAGATCAGCTTGACCAGGCCCGCGATGAGCTTCGGCAGTTCCAGGAGAACCCGAACGCGCCTCGCTATCTCGATGCCCGACGTGAAGCCGAGGCCGTTCGGCGTCGTAGGGACAAGGAAGAACGCGACTACCAGCGCAGGACTGTTGATCTCCGCAACCGGCTTCAAGGGGCTTCCTCGCTCGGCCCGGTCACTCGGGGTTTAGTGACGCTGTGCGTCGCTCTGTTTCTGTTCAACTGGTTTGTCTATCGAGGCAGCTTCCTCTCGCCTCTTTCCAATGCCCTCTATTTCACCGAATGGTACGTGACCGAGGACCGGCAGCTCGCCAACCGGGGGCTCGATCCCATTGCCGGAGGTCAGATCTGGCGCCTTGTCACCCCAACCTTGCTGCACGGCAACTTGCTTCACCTGTTTTTTAACATGTACATGCTCGTGCTTCTCGGCGGGGCTGTCGAACGTCGCAGGAGGCGAGGAGAATATGTCATACTCTTGCTCGTCGCGGCGGTTCTGTCCGACGTGGCGCAGTTCTTCCTGCCCGACCTGTTCACCGTCCCCTCGGCTCGGGGGCCGGATGCTCCCTTCGTCGGTATGTCGGGCGTTCTGTATGCCCTCTTCGGCTACGCCTGGATGCGAGGCAAGTACGATCCGGCCTCAGGCCTGCAATTGCACCCGCAAACCGTCGTCTTGCTGCTGGCCTGGCTGGTGATCTGCGCCTTCAACCTGCTTGGACCGATCGCCAATACGGCCCACGTGGCCGGTCTGCTCGTGGGCGTTGGGTTTGCCTTCGCGTCGATGGCACGTGATGGGGTGTTCCGGTGAGTCGGCCGGAGGTGTCGCGTGGTCTCCGTGCCCGGCACGGGTTTCTCGTTCTGGCCGTGCTGATCGTGATCATTGGCCTGGCCTTCCGGGCCGCATTGATGCTCTCGTTTCGGCACACTCCTCCGAGCGATCCCGACAACTACTTGATGCTCGCCCAGTCGCTCGCCGAAGGCCAGGGCTTCCGCATTGCGGACCGGCCTACCGCGTATCGACCTCCGCTCTACCCGCTGGCCCTGGCTCCGGGAGTGGCCCTCCTCGGCTTGCCGGCAACGGCCTGGGTGGTTGCCTTGCACCTGGCTTCCGGTGCAGCCGCGATCGGCTTGACCGGCCTGGCGGCGCGTCGATGGGGAGTTTCCGATGGGGCCACGGCTCTGGCCATGCTTGTCGTCGCCTGCGACCCGGTGCTGGTTTCCCAGACCCGAGGAGTGATGACCGAACCTCTCGCGTCGGCGCTGGTTGCAGGGTTGCTCGCGTCGATCGGCCCCGTTCCGACCTTCGGCTCGGCTCTGCGAACCGGTCTGATCGCCGGTGTCGCAGCACTCTGCCGTCCCAGCTTGCTCCCGGCGGCGCTGCTGATTGTCGCGGCGTTGGCACTTCTTTCGACGGGCCGCTGGCCGCGCCGAGCGATCTGCTCGGGAGTCATGCTGGCGGCCCTGACCGCGACCATGGCCCCGTGGGCCATTCGCAACGCCCTGGTCCTCGGTGCCCCGGTTTGGACCACCACTCACGGTGGCTACACGCTCTTTTTGGCAAACAATTCCGCCTATTACGACGATGTGCTCAAGGGGCCGATGCCCGTCTGGACGGGACCGAATCAGGCTCACTGGTTTGCCGAGGTCAACCGCAAGGCCGAAGGAATGCCAGAGCCGCAAGCCGATCGTTGGTTTCGACTTCAGGCGGTGGGTGTCATGATCGATCGTCCGACGGAGGCGGGGCGGGCCACGCTCGAACGGGTCGGCCGTTTCTGGGCCGTGGCTCCCTCCTCGGCGGTCTACTCCAAGGGACTTCGGTGGCTGACGGCCGGCTGGACCATTCCGCTCTGGGGGTTGCTTCTCCTGGGGCTGTTCCGTCGGCCGACGTGGCAATGGCCACGCATTGCGGCCCCGTTGGCATTGCTCTCGCTTGCCATGGTTCATAGTCTTTACTGGACTGATTTGAGGATGCGAGCACCGGTCGTTCCTGCCATTGCCCTGATCGCGGTGGGGGGAATTGGCTCTGCGGGGGGGCGGAGACCCTGTCACACCTCGCCGACTGCGTCGTAAACGACAAGATGCTCTGGTTGGTCGGTTCCCAGCGAGGTCTGGTTCCTTTCAGGATGATTGTGTGGCTTCGGTGGATTGCCGGGCATCTTCCGATCGCCTGTTCCGAGTCGCAGTGGTGGCGGGGGAGTCGGTTGCGTCTCCGACCGCGATTGGTCAGACTCGATTGCATCGGTGCTCAAATCCTTCGCCCTGAGACCGTTGGGCCGGTCAGGGGCCTCTGAGAGCCTGAGTCCAGTCAGGATACGCGCGATGTCCGATTTCGATTCGGAAATGCTACTCGAGCGGGCGACCCTGCTCGGACTGATCTCTCGGGATCAAGCCAACGAGGCCCGGATCGACGCGCAAGACGGTTCGGTTGAATCGATCCGCCGTGCCTTGATGCGGAAACAGTTTCTGACGAGCTGGCAGGTCGACCGACTGCTCAAAGGTGAGGCCACAGGCTTCTACTACGGGGGCCACGAAGTCCTCTTTCACCTAGCCGAAGGAACCTTTGCCCGTGTCTATCGCGGGCGGAAGCAAGGTTCTGGCGAACCCGTCGCCATCAAGGTACTTCGCCAGCGGTTCACCCAGGATGCCGAATCGGTCGAACGCTTCAACCACGAAGCTGAAGCCGGCATGAAACTGGTCCATCCGAACATCGTGCGCATTTATGACTACGGCGCGCAAGATAATCGGTACTACATGATCATGGAATTCGTGGAAGGCTCAAACCTTCGCGATTTCCTCCGCTATCGTCACCGCCTTGAGCCGGCCGAGGCCATGCCCTTAATGCTCGGGCTGGCCCAGGGGCTGGCACACTCGTTGAGCAAAGGGGTGACCCACCGTGACATCAAGCCGACGAACATCCTGATCAGCTCCAGCGGCCAGGCGAAGCTCGTCGACTTCGGTCTTGCGACCATTGAGGGTGACGAGCGGAAAATGGCCCAGGCCCACGGCCAGCGCACCGTCGACTACTCGGCCCTCGAACGCACCTGCGGCAGCCAGAAAGGGGACCCGCGTTCTGATATCTACTTCCTCGGCTGCGTCTTTTACCAGATGATCACCGGCCGGCTTCCCTTGCCCGAGGTCGAGGCCGACGACTTCCTCGCCAAGATGCTCAAGCGCAGTTTTGGTGCCATCAAACCGATCAGCGAGATGGACCACGCCCCCGATCCGGAGCTCTGCCGCATCATCGAAAAGATGATGAAGATGGATCTCACCCTGCGCTACCAGAGCATGAAAGAGGTCGTTGCCGATCTGGAAGCCTACTACCTGGAAATGACCGGCCAGGCTCCTCCCAAGGCCGAGGTTGAGGACGAGGAAGAATTCGACATCGAGCGACTGTTTATGCGTCGCCTCGCGGAGGATCGGGCCGCCCAGGAATCCGCCGTATCATCTGCCGCCTCTGCACCGTTGCCAGACGACGAGGATTTCGAGTTGGGGATTGCCGAGGAATCGAATCACGGCGACTCCCCTTACGAGGTTCCGGCAATCAAGCAGCGCCGTGTCCTCTGCGTCGAGACGCAGAACGCAATTCAAGACGCTTTCCGTAAGACCCTTTCTCGCATGGGTTACCGGGTCCTGATCGTCAGCGATCCTGAGATCGCCGCCGAGCGTTACCGCGAGTCACCGGTTGATGTTGTGGTCTTCGATATCGATGGCATGGGGGCCAACGCGCTCGACGCCTTTATCGACATGCACGAGAAGGCGCACGAAGACGGCCACGAGCTGCATGCCCTGGTCTTGCTCGGCCCCCGGCAAGGGCATCTGTCCTCCCGGCTGCCCAAGGATGACCGGCTGATCGTCCTCGTCAAGCCGATCAAGATGAAGCAAGTTCAAGATGCCTTGAGCCAGCTTGCTCCCGTCCAGGCCGGTTGACCAGCCGTTTTGAGCAGAACAAGAACATCGGGTGCGGGGCGGTCCTGATCGCGATCACGCGATGTTCAGCCGCCCCCGCCTCGTTTCTGGATCGGGATGCCCATCGCTTTCATGAGCATTTGCAAGTCTTCCCAGGTGTCTTTCTTGGCAGAGGGATTCCGGAGCAGATAGGCCGGGTGCCAGGTCGCAATCGTCGGAATCCCTTTGTAGCGCTGCCACTTGCCCCGAAGCCGTCCCATTGGCATCGACGTATTCAATAGCGTCTGCGCGGCTGGCTTGCCGAGCAGGCAAAGAAACTCGGGTCGGATGATCGCGATCTGCCGTTCCAAATAGCCGATACAGTTCCGCACTTCCTCGGGCTCGGGATCGCGGTTGTTCGGCGGTCGGCACTTCACGATATTGGCGATGAACACATCCTGTCGCCTCAGGCCCATACCCTTGGTGATCATGTCGTCGAGCAACTTCCCCGCCTTGCCCACGAAAGGTCGGCCGGTTTCGTCTTCAGTCTGACCTGGGCCTTCGCCCACGAACATCAGGCGGGCCGAGGCGTTCCCCTCGCCAGGAACCGTGTTCGTTCGATTGGCGCAAAGAACTTCGCAACGGACGCACGAGGCAATCTCCTCGGCCAGCACGCGGAGTGCTTCGGGACGCTCCTCGGGCGGGATGACCGGCTCGCTGATTCCCGGTTCGTCGAACAGCGACCCGATCGTCGCCGGAGTGGCGGGAGGCGGAGTCGGTGCCGCCGGGCGTCGCCGAGGAAGGGGTGCGACGGTCGCGGAGGAATCGGCCTCCTGAGGTTCCGGCTGATCGACCACCGAAGCCCGAGGCGGCTCGGCTCGGGAGGTTCGAGGCACGGCCGAAGCAATCATCGAAGGCGTGATTGCTGGGAGCGGTCCTAGCGGAGCCCGGTCGACACCGGCTCGGGCCAGCGACTCAAGGCGCTGGCGGACCTGGCGAATCAGGCGTTGGTGGTCAGCGTCCATGCGCGTCACGTCCGGAAGGAAAGCCAACGATGGGTCGAGCTTCGAAATCCCCATGAGATCGCTCATGACGACGGAGGAGCCTGGGCGCGGTTCGTCTCAGCGATCACGGTCGTGGTGGTCAACTCCGGCTGCTTTTTCGTGAGGCCGTGCCAGGTTGTGGTGATTAGCCGGGCGCCTCGGTCGTAGGTCAGATACGAGTAGGCCCACTGAATCATCACAAGCAGCCGGTTCCGGAAGCCGACCAGAAAGAAAATATGCACGAACAACCAGAGGAGCCAGGCCGGGAGCCCGGAAAATTTGAAGCCCCGCAGATTCGCCACCGCCGAGGCCCGCCCGATTGTCGCCAGTAACCCTTTATCGACATAGTGGAACGGCTTCCGAGGTTTTCCGGAAATCTGCCGGAGAATGCTTCGCGCTGCGTATCGCCCGGCTTGCATGGCGGCTGGGGCCACTCCAGGAACCATCTCCCCATCCTGAAACATGGCCATCAGGTCTCCGACCACGAACACCTCGGGATGGCCGGGTACCGTCAAATCCGGTTCCACCTTCACCCGCCCTGCCTTGTCCAGCGGTGCTCCAAGACTCCTGGAGAGGGGAGAGGCAGCCACCCCTGCGGCCCAGATCACCGAGCGGGCCTCGATGCGCTCGTCGCCGATGTTCACTCCCTCGGAATCGATGTGCGTGACCCTGCTGTTGAGCCGCACCTCCACTCCGAGGTGTGCCAGTTGCTTGAGGGCCGATTCCGACAGGTCGTCGGGGTAAGCCATCAGCACCCGAGGCCCTCCCTCCAGCAACAGAATGCGCGCCTGAGTCGGATCAATTCGGCGGAAGTCTCGGGCGAGCGTCTTTCGCGCCACTTCAGACAACGTGCCCGCCAGTTCGACACCCGTTGGCCCGGCCCCGATGATGACAAACGTCAAGGCGGCCCTTCGCTCCTCCGTGTCCGATTCCCGTTCGGCGACCTCGAATGCCGAGAGCACCCGACGGCGGATTTCCAGGGCATCCTCAATGCTCTTGAGCCCCGGAGCATCCCGTTCCCATTCGTCGTGGCCGAAATACGAATGCCCCGCGCCGGTTGCGACAATGAGAAAATCGTACGAGATCTCTCCTTGATCCAGCACCACGAACCGACGTTCCGGGTCGATCGTCTGGACCTCACCCATAAGCACACGAATGTTTTTTGATCGCCTGACGATCCGACGGATCGGCATTGCGATGTCCGATGGATTCAGGGCCGCCGTGGCCACCTGATAAAGCAAGGGTTGAAACAGGTGGTGATTCGTCCGGTCAATGACCGTCACGTCCACCGCCTTGCCCCCCAGCACCTTCATGGCCGCCAGACCGGCAAAGCCCGCCCCGAGGATGACGATCTGGGGGCGCTCCGAGCGATTGTCGTGCGAAATCGATGAACCAATCATGATTTGAGTGTACGCACGAATCTATCCCGCGTGAAGGGCCCTTGGTCGATCAATCGGCCAAGGGTGATGTCCAGACACCGGTCCGTGGTACGAACCGAAGAAATCAACCAGGCCATCGCGCCTGCGATCCACTCACGGCTGAGGAACGAGCCGAGCGGGTCGGTCTTCTTCGGCCGGAGGACGGAACTCGGTCCGCAGCCATCGGTTCCAGGCCGAGACATCGTAGCCCAGGTTCGTGCCGGTCAGGCGCTCCAGCGCGGCCAGGACTTCGACGTTCCGGTGCTGGTACTGGCGAACCACCTGTCGAGGAACCGGAGGAGCCGGAACCGGAGCGGTTACCCCACCCACATTCCCCATCACCACGCCGGTCCCCTGTCCGCGGTACTGAAAGATGGGAACCGCCTGGGCTCCGAAGGCAATGGCTCCGGGGGCCACGGCCGGACCTGTCAGCACCGGGATACTCGGCCCGCTTCCGATACCAAAGGCCGGACCTCCCGAAGCGCCGAAATTCACCCCCATCCCCATGCCTCCGCCGACCGGCTCGCTTGGGACCAGAACCGTCTCGACCCGCTTCTGCACGCTCACGAGCGCAGGAATCAGCTTCGGCACGGCTTCGGTGGCCCCCAGACCTGCCAGCGCCCAGGCGGCCCGACCCACGCGATCGGGGTCTGACTTGCCCAGCTCTCGGATCAACCTCGGCGCAACCGTCGGATCACGGCGACGGGCCAGTTCGTTGAGCATCGACAAGCGAACCTGCTGATCTTCCTCCCGGACCACCAGATGCACCAGCCCGGAGACGGCCAGGGGATCGTCGATCGTTCCGAGAAGCTGGGCCAGAATTAGCCTCAGCTCGACTCCTTGCCGACTGAGCCGGTTGACCAGCGGCACGACGGCGTCGGGGTCATTGATTTGACGGAGTTGCTGTTCGGCCTCGGCCCGATCGTTGGGGTTTCCTTCCAAAAATGTCTTCACCAGCACGTCAATCCGCCGCGCCCAGGCCTCCTGAGATTGCGTCATGCGCTGCTGTTCGTTCAGGTCTTCCTTTTCCTCGGGAGTGACCCATCGGCCGCCGTGCTTGACCAGGCCTTGCAGTTGCCGACGCTCGTCGTAGGTGATCCAGCGCCCATCGAAGAAGACTCTTCCGAGCTTCTTCTGTGCCAATGCGTGATGCTCGTCCAGCTCGGCGGCTCGACCATGATGCACCAGTGCCGGACCCGACAGCCCTTGCTCCTCGCACCAGAGCCCTAGCTCGAAATGGGCATCGGCGCTCTCCTCGATCGTCTCCCGACGCTTCAGGTACTCCTCCATCGGAGAAGCTTCCGGAACAATCTGCTCGATCTGATCGCGCCGGAAGACATACGGACGGGACGCCGTGGCCGTGTAAATCTCCACGTACCCGGGGCGATCCTCGATCGGCACCACCGCGCCACGAAGTGTTCCCCCCCCTCGGATCTTAACCTGATCGGCCCGGGCCTCGCCGGTCGAGCCGGCCAGGGCCGCGACCAGGGCCGCGACCCATGCTGCTGCCGTCGCTGTCCGGTTGCGTCGCATCTCGACCCCCCGTTGAGGTTCTCTTGGGTGCCCATCGCGCGAGTCGGCCAATGACTTGCCAAGCAACACGTCGATTTTACGACCCCGACCCCGACATCGGCAACGGAACGTCTACAGTTGTTAAGTGGCGTAAGATTTGGATTTTCGGAGGTTTGCGTCGTGGCGAAGGGTTAGGGGAGAGGGTGGTCGTCAGTGGGGATCGTCCCCCTCCTCGACCGTTGGCCAAAGCTGGGCCTCGTCGGAGCGGTCGCGCGAGGGAGCCTCTGGAGGAATGCTCCGACCGTGAGGATCGGCGGCCGGGGCCTGAAGCGCGGCGTCCAGCTCGGCACGGAGGCCGGGGCCGATGAAGTGCTCCAGCCGTTCAGCCGGGTCGTGCAGATGGTCGGGCGGCAGGTCGAAGTGGGTGCTTAGGTACGACTCCCAGAGCCGGTGAGCACGAACCAACTCTCTGGCCTCGGCCCGGCCGCGATCGGTCAAGGTCAGCTCGCCGCTTTCCGAGACGCGGACGAAATCTCCCCGACGCAACTGCCCGAGGGCGACCGCTTCAATCCACCGATCAGAAATCGAGGTCGCCGCGGGAATCTCGCGCTCTGTGGGGAGTGGAAGCGCCGACGAGTGTTCCTCGAGCCGGTAGAGCCGGGCCAGGGTATCCTCCCGCGCGATCCGCAGCGACAGCCGAAGCCGGGTGATGACGCGGGCCAGCATTCCCTGGTTCGGTGCCAGAATTACGGCCGTTGCGAACAGGATTCCCGCAACGACCGCCATCATGCCCGCCACACTCGAATTCAGGGCGACCGCCCCCCGATACCCGAGTGCCGAGCAAAGCAACGCCACCCCCGAGGCCGTCAGCATCATCTTCGGCAACCGATCGCTCAGAAGGTGGGCCGTGGCCGCAGGTACAATCAGCATCGCCACCACCAGAATGGAGCCAACCGCCTCGAACGCCGCCACTGTCACCCCGGCGACCATTGCCATCAAGGCGTAATGGATCACCGTTGCGTTGATGCCCACGGCCGTCGCCAGCGGCGCGTCGAATGAGACGAGTAACAGTTCTTTCCAGAGTACGGCCACGAACCCGAGCGTTACCAGGGCGACCGTCCCGAGCCCCCAGAACGACCGCGGGACCTCCAGCCCTCCCATCGGCCTACTGTCCAGCGGGGCCAGTTCTATCAGGCCGTACAACACACATCCGGCGTCGAGGTCCACATCGCTCGCCGCATGGGTGATCAGCAAAACCCCTGCTGCAAACAAGGAGGTGAACACCACCCCCAGGCTCGCGTCTTCCGGCACCTTGCCGAGCCTGCTGAGCAACTGCGTCAATACCGCCGTGAGGATGCCGACGACCATCGCACCGAGCACAATCGCCGGGCCGATCAGCTGCCCGCTCAGCAGAAATCCCAGGGCAATCCCCGGCAAGACCGCGTGGCTGATCGCGTCTCCCAGCAGGCTTAATTGTCGCAAAACGAGGTAACAGCCCAGAACCGCGCATGGCAGGCTCGCCAGAACCCCCAGCACGATCGTCCAGCGGCCGATCTCGTCGCTCGCCGCCAGTGCCCAGCCGGTCGGGACCATGACTGCGAGAATCGACAGAACGGTTCCCCCTCGTCCTGCCATCCAACCTTCCCGCGTCGACGATGCAGACGCCTCGGTCATGGTGCCAGCTCCCTCGGCTCCAAGTCGGGCAATCGTCCGGTTGCTCGTAACGACTCCTCCAGCTCGGCGATCAGATCGGGAGGCAATACCTCGACCGATTCCTGAGACAGATCGGCCATCGTCCCCGCCAGTTCCGGAGCGTGCAGCAGAAACTGCTCCCAGAGCCGCTGGTCCCTGGCCACGGCCCTGGCTCGTCGCAATCCGTCTTCAGTCAGGGTCATCATGATCCCCCCCGAATCAGGCTCCATGCGCAACGCTCCTTGACGGACCAGGCGAGCCAGGATCGCCCCTCGTCGTCGGTTGGTGCCGATCCGATCAAGTTCTTCCGCGGTGTTGATCGGGCGAACGGTCGGCAGATCAGGCTCGACCCGATCGTAGAGTCGGCGCAGCATCGCCCGATCATCGAGCGATCGCCGGAACCTCCAGGCCGCCACCGCCCGCCCGAGCACCCCCCGCTTTGGCGCGATCAGGACTGAGAGCAGAAAGACCGACGCCCCGACCAGCACGATGATCGGCCCGGCCGGCATCTTTGCATATTGGGCACTCAGGGCGGTGCCGATGAGACCAATCGACAGCCCGAACACGGTCGCCAGCACGAGCAGCGGGCTGAGTCGGTCAGTCCAGAACCGTGCTGCCGCCCCCGGAAGAATCAACAGGGCCGCCATCAAGACCACCCCCACCATCGGCAAACCGAAAACGACCGCCAGCGCAATCAAGCCCATCAACAGCAGATCAAGCCGCAAGACCGGCCACCCTTGCACCCGGGCAAAGTCGGGATCGAAGACCGTCAGCTTGAATTCCTTGTACGCCAGCAGGATCAGGAGCAGACTGACCAGCGACACCCCGCCGATGATGAACACGTCTTGCCGAATGATCCCCGCCGTCTTGCCCAGAATGTACGAGTCGAGCCCCGCCTTGCTGCCGACGCCCGGCGTGTTCTGGACAATCCGGCTCAGAACCACCCCCGCACCAAAGAAGACGCTCAACACGATGCCAATGGCCGCGTCTTCCTTCACCCGTGTTCGTGATCGCAATCCTGAGATGACCGCCACGCCCAGCAATCCTGAGACGAGTGCCCCTGCGAGCATCGCCGGCAGGTTCCGCTGTCCCACAAGGAGAAACGCCAGGGCCAGCCCCGGCAGGGCTGCGTGCGCCAGCGCGTCTCCCGTCAACGATCGCCTTCGCAAGACGGCGAAGCTCCCGACCAGCCCGGCGTTCGCCCCCAGCAGGCCGGTGCCAAGCAAGACGATCAGCGTGTTGTAGGACAAAAAGGATGCGGTCATGACCGAGCCTCCGGCCCCCATCGTCCGGGGTTCGCATTGACCCTTTGCGGGGCTCGTGCGAGAGTACCGCCTTGCGATCGTCCGCGCGCTGAGAGGACGTCCACTTTGCTCCATCCTTGCCAGGAGGGTTGTACCGCATGTTGCCGCGGATGATCTCCTACGCCGGAAATTTTGAAGACGTCTTGCTCCGTCGCGCCTTTGCTGACCAATCCACCGGCTTTTTCATCGATGTCGGTGCGTACGACCCGGTCGAGGGTTCGGTCACGAAGCATTTCTCGAACCTGGGCTGGCGAGGAATCAACATCGAGCCCGACCCCGCCCCCTTCGCTCGCCTCTGCCACGATCGGCCAGACGACCTCAATCTCAACGTGGCCCTCTCGGATCGAGAAGGCACCCTTCGCCTCTACACAGCCGACGGCGCCGCGCATCCGTCCGTCGATCGAAACCTGATCACCGGATGGTTTGGTGCCCGTCCCGAGGATGTCCGCGCAATCGAACTGCCCGCCACCACCCTGGCCGCCGTCTGAGAAGCTCATGTTCCCGCCGGTCAGACCATCGATTTTCTCAAGATCGACGTCAAAACTCATGAAGATAAAGTTTTGCGTGGAAATGATTGGAGCCGTTGGCGTCCCCGGGTCTTGATCGTCGAGTCGTGGGCGTTCGAACGCTGGGAGCCGACACTTCTGGCCGCTCGATACCACTTCACCCTTTTCGACGGCATCAACCGCGTCTATGTCCGAGACGAAGACGCCCACCTGATCGCCCCCTTGAGTGTGCCCGTCAACCAGACCGACAACTTTGAAATCTTCGGCTATGCCCAGCAGATTGCCGAGCTGACCCATCGTCTCGAGACCTACCGGCAGATCGGCCCTCGGGCGCTGAACGTGGCCCGTTGGCTCCACGATCGAGCCGCTCGCCACCCCCGGCTTGCCGCAATCGCCCGCAACTGGATCGGTCGAGCGGCTGGCTGAGTTCCCGCTTGGACGCCTCACTGACTTCGTTCCTGAGCCTGAACCGCCGCCCCCGCCGCTTCGAGAATGGCCAGCCGACCTCCATAGGTCTTGCGCAAGTTCTCGGTCGTGAAGGTGGTTGCGGTCGGACCATGAGCAATCAGTCGCATATTCAACAGAATGGTGTAATCAAAGTACTCGGAAACGGATCGCAGGTCGTGGTGGACGACGAAGACCGTTTTCCCCTCGCCGCGAAGGACCCGCAGCAGGTCGAAGATGACCGCCTCGGTCGCGGCATCGACCCCCGCCATCGGCTCGTCCATAAAGTAGACCTCGGCCCGCTGTGCCAGGGCCCGAGCCAGAAACGTCCGCTGCTGTTGGCCGCCGGAGAGTTGGCCAATCTGTCGATCGGCCAGGTGAAGCAAACCGACCCGATCCAGGCACTCTTGCGCCCAGGATCGTTCACTTTTCCCCGGCCTGCGGAACCAGCCGAGTTGTCCATAGGTTCCCATCAGCACCACATCGAGCACCGTCACCGGAAACTCCCAGTCCACGCTCTCCCGCTGGGGCACGTAGCCGATCCGACGCCGCTGGGCCGACACCCGCTTGCCGAACAATCGCACGGTACCGCTCGCCATCGGCACCAGACCAAGAATCGCCTTGATCAAGGTGCTCTTGCCCGCGCCGTTCGGCCCGACAATCCCGGCCAGACATGGCCCTTCGATCGTTAGGTCCACATCCCAAAGAACCGGCTTACGTTGATAGGCGACTGTCACGTCGTGGACGTCGAGCACGGGGGCAGGGGGGGCTGACCCCGAGGGTGTATCACGTTCCAGTGCGTTGGCTCGATCGAGGAACGAAGCGGAGTTCATTTTAGCGCCTCCGTGATGGTTGACACGTTATGCCTGACCATTCCCGCATACGTTCCACCGGAAGTCCCCGGCTCTCCCATTGAGTCGGAAAAGAGCTCCCCACCAATCCGGACCTGATGCCCCTGAGCGGCACAGCCTTCGACCAATGCCCGGATATTGCGATCACTGACGCTCGCCTCGATGAACACCGCCGGCACCTTCCGATTGACCAGAAGATCCACCAGTGCGTTGATCTCGAAGACCCCCGCCTCACTCTCGGTACTGATCCCCTGAATCGCCTCAACCTCGATTGCGTAGGCCCTCCCGAAATAGCCGAAGGCATCGTGTGCCGTGACCAGCAACCGGCGCGACTCGGGAATCCCCCCAATTCGCTCCCGGACCTCCGCGTCGAGCCGGATCAGCTCATCGCGGTACCTCTCGGCGTTGCGAGCATACTGTGTGGAGAACGACGGGTCGAACCCGGCCAGGGCATCTCGGGCCGCATTGACCACCTCGGCCCACAACCTCACGTCGAACCAGACATGCGGGTCCACCTGCCCGCCACTCGTTTCCATCAGCTCGCCCGACGCGATCCCGTCGGCCAGGGGAACCGAAGGCTTGCTTCGCCCGAGCCTTTCGAAAATCTCGCCCATCTTCCCTTCAAGATGCAACCCGGAAAAGACAATCATGTCTGCTCGTGACAGGGCGATGATGTCTCCCGGTGACGGCTTGTACAGATGAGGATCGACTCCCGCCCCCATCAAGACCACCACCTCGACTCGATCTCCCCCGACCCGTTCCACGACCTCGCCGACCATGCCGGTCGAGCAAACCACACGAATCGGTCCCGATCCCGCATACGGTTCGATGCCCCGGCGGCTTGATTCCGCAAGATCACCGCACCCCGACGCCATCAGAATCAGTGCGATCAGGCCAGCCCGCAAGACCCGAGCCGCGTTTTCGCTCCAAGCCCTTTCCTTGCACGCATCCCGTGCAAGATTCACACGGGTCAATGCCGATTGCAGATCACAACCCACGGCAAATTTTCCTTTCCTCAATCGAATTCAACATCACTCATGCGATTTTACGCAACCATCATGGGAGACGCAATTCAGTTTTTTGGAAGACCGAAAAACGTTTCGTTGGAACAGTGGGGCTTAGCGTTGTCTTCCTGGCGAGCGAACCGTGGTGAGTCGGATCAACAAGTAAGTTTCCGAATCAATCTCAAAGGAGCGAACAATGTCCCGATGGTTCAGGATGGCCTTCGGTCTCTCGATGCTGCTGATCATGGCGGGCAGGGCAGAGGCTCAAGGGTGGCGAACGGCTGCCCCCACGCCTCAGCCGCAGGGGTACGTGGTCGGTTCTTCGACCTTGCCGGTCGTAACCTCCCCTTCGACGCTCGCGTCTGGCTACGGGCGTCGTGTCGCCTCGGGGGGGCTGATTGAGACGGCCGCCCGGCGGATCAATCCGTTTGCGGCGCCTTCGAGGGCCGGGAATGTCGCTTTTGCTCCACAGGTCTATCGCCAGCCGCCGATGGTCCCCAGCACTCAAGTGAGGCGTCCCCTCTTCGGATCGCGAACTCCAGGCTACCGGATTGTCGAGCCTTCGACCCCGCTCGGCGTTCCGACCACCGGGACGATTCCCAGCGTAAACTGCCCGACCTGCCCGAAGTGAGGTATGCTTTGATGTTCGAGGCCGCCAGGTGCTCCTCGTCGATCGCCTGGCGGTGTTTCGTGGCATTCTGGGGGGGGCAAGATCATCGGATCGCGTTGATCCGTTCCGAGGTCCGATCGACCAGGACCATGCCTCTGCTGTCATTCTCCTGGAGCACCATTAGAGATGAGGCAAATTGTTGTCGTGGCCGTGATCGGGACCGCGATCTCCTTCGGCGCGGCTCGACTCAGCCTGGCTCAGTCGGTTGACGTCAACGGCGTCCCAATGGCTGCTCCGATCTACGATGCTCCAGGATACTATGGCATGGCCTGGGGTGTTGCGAGCTACGGTGTTCCCCGAACCCATTCGAACTTCGCCACCCCCTTCGGTGGTGTCGGATACGGATATGGATACGATCCGTATGTGCTGCTTCCTGGATCGTTCGGGGCCTCGCTCTGGCGTCCCGGCTCGGTCAATCCGGGCGATTACTCCGCGCCAGGCCGCTACAGCACCTTCCCGATTCCCCGAGGAGGGGTCACGCCTCCGTGGGGGGTTCCGGTTGGGTTTTATGCTCCCGCGCTTGGTCCTCCGATCATCGTTCAGCCCTGAGCGTCACGTCGATCTCCTCACGAGGCTGCTTGAGGGGTGAACAGGATGATCTCGACCCGACGATCGGGAGAGGTCCCCTGTGGTTCGGCAGAAATCATCCGGGGCCGATGGCGTCCAAACCCGACGGCGGCGACCGTTCTCGATCGAAACCAGCCTGCCGAGTCGATTCCGTGGTTGTCGACCAGATATTCGCGGATCGCCTCGGCCTGCTGCTGGGTCAATCGCTCTGCCATCAGGTCATCGAGCGAGTTGTCGGTGAACGACGCGATGACCACCTCGGTCTTCTTCGTAAGATGCTCCTTGGTCCACTCGGCCACGCTGTTCAGCTGCTCTCGACCCGCCTTGGTCAGTACCGCCCGACCAGGATCGAACAGGTCGGATTCGGAAATCGTCATCGATTTTCGGCTTGCGTTGGGCCGGTAGAGCGCCAGGTCCCGGTCGTCATAGCCGCGGCGGGTGAAATAGCGCGAAATGGGCCAGGTGTTCTTTAATGCATCCAGATTGTCTTGAATGTCGGCGAGCGTCTGTTCGCCACGGTCGGTGAGTTGGACCAGCCGGTTCACCGGTTCGTCGTCCGTCAAGAGCCGGCCGAGGGTGCCTTCACCACCTCGGATGGCCGAGGCAATGGCGTTGACCTCGGCCAGCCCTTCTTCGGCGGACCCGGCCACGGTGTCGAGCCGTTCAAGGGCTGCCGACGCCTTCTGCATCAGGTCGGCCAGTTCCAGCGGTTTCTCACTGGCAATGACACCGCCGTCGGGCAGAATCTCGGCCTCGGCGCTTCCCGGGCGGATCTCGACGACCCGGGCACCGACGACCCCCTGAGTGACAATCCGGGCCTCGGCATCGGTCCGGATCAAGGGGCGGAGCCGGGCGTCGATCCGAAGCGTCAGCCGGACCGGATCACCTGGGGTCGAGGGCGGAACGATCGCCTCGACCACCCCGGCATCGACCCCCTGGACGAAGACGCGGCCTCCGGGCTCCAGTCCGCTGATCGAATCGAACGCGGCCGAGAGATGATAGGTGTCCTGCACCTGCCAGTTCTTTCCGGCCACCTGGACCGCGCCGAAGCCGGCCAGTCCCAGAAGGCCCAGGCAAAACACCCCGTTGGCCAGGGCTCGCAGCGGTCCGATCTCTCGATGCATGGCTTGCGCCCCTTGGTGCTGATCTCATCGGGGAGGGTGGTGCCGCTTCCCCGTCCCCCGCGTCGATTCGCCTGTGTGGATTCTATTGTACGACCCAAACCGCCCCGATCGGTCAAGAGGAGTCTTGGATTCCCGTCGATTACCCGACCCACCCGACCGCCGCCGTGCCCCATTGAATCAAGGGGACGAGCAGCACGTTCGCTCCGAAAATGAGCAAGACCGACGCCACCACTCCTCGGGTCGCGGCGCTGCCGATCGCCTCGGTCGAGCGTTCCGATCGCAGACCCACCCAGCAGCCGACCAGGCCGACGATCAGGCCAAAGACGACCGTCTTGAGCGTGCCGGGGATCACGTCGGCCAGTCTCAAGTAATCAAGGCAGCGCTCGGCGTAGGCCTGGACCGAGAGCGAGCCGCCGGTCAATTCGGCGGCCAAACCGCCGAGCAGGGCCGCAGTGTCGAGCACGATCGTCAAGAACGGCACCGCCAGGGCACAGGCGACAACCCGAGGAGCCACCAGGCTCGGAATGGCCGAGGCTCCCAGCACCTCGGCGGCGTCGACTTCCTCGGTCAGGACCTTCGAACTCAACTCTGCGGCCAGCCCCGCTCCGAGCCGGGCCGCGACCAGGATCGACGCGAGCATCGGGCCGGTCTCGACCAGCACGGCCGCGGCCAGGACACTTGGCAAGGTCGCCTCAACCCCGTAGCGAACCAGCAGGCGGCGGGTCTGGAGCCAAGACACCAGGCCAACGCTCAGACCCGCCACCGAGACCAGGGAGAGGCTACCCCAGGCCACGCGCTCAAACTGGCGGAGCACCTCGCCGGGCCTTCGGACGATCGCCACCGGCGCGGCCAGGATCACCCGAAGGGCGAAGTCGACAAACCGACCCAGACGGATCAACCCATCAATCGGCATGGTCGTGTCCTTCGCCCGTGGAGGGTCGTCTACTTCTGGGGTGTCCTCGATGGTCTTCGCTCCGAATCGGACAGCGACCGATCCCCGGATCGCCCGATCGCCTTCGATCTTGCTCCCAGTCTGCTCAATTGGAGAAGATGAAGAGATCAGCGGGGTTTCCGTGTGATAGGATAAACGAACGGGTTCGGTTGTGTTTCCGGCCTGGGGTGTCGTTGACGTTGAGGGTGAGTCCTGGCATCCTCGTTCTCTCTTTCTTCTCTTGAAACACATGATTCGCTGATGGCTCACGCACCGTTGCCGCTGGAGAACCTATCGGACTATCAAGCCGAGCTTCGGACCGACCTGCTTCGGGTGGCGCTCCGGGATGGCTGGGATCGGGTCTTGATGACACTCGGCTGGATCCATCTGGTTTTCTTCGCGGTCCATCAGTGGGCGGCGATGGCCTTGAATGCGAAGTGGCCACACCTGACGCTCTGGCCGCTGGAACTGGTTCTGGTGCTGGCCTTGCTCAACGTCATGCTTGGTAAGGGGTGGACGAAGACGTCACCCTTAATCGGGATTCTGACGCGAGTCTGGGCCACTTCGCTGATCATTGGCTTCAATGCCGTGACGCTCAACGGGATGACCGGTCTGGGGTTCCGCTGGTACTTCCTCGTCTGGGCGGGCCTGGCGACCTTCGGTTTTGCAACGACCGCATGGCTCTGCGGTATCCGATTTTTGATCCCGGCGGTCTTGATGTACTTTGTTGGGCTGGCGATGGTTCCGATGATCAACTGGAGCTTCTTGATGATCGGCGTTGCCTGGTGGGCGATCCTTCAGGGGATCGGCCTCTCGCTTCGTCGCGAGCGTCAGCGACGGCCGGATCTGGTCGAGGCGAACCCGGGCGACTCATGACCATCATGCCTGCGGAAGGGTCGGCCGCTCGGCTCCACGTCGTCCTGTATCAGCCGGAAATCGCAGCCAATGCCGGGTCGATCGGTCGGACATGCGTGGCGGTCGGGGCAATGCTCTGGCTGGTTCGTCCGCTTGGGTTTTTGATCGGAGATCGCCACCTGAAGCGGGCTGGGCTGGACTACTGGGACCATCTCCGCTGGCAGGTCGTCGATGGGCTCGACGAGGTGGCCGAGGCGATCGGTCATGACCGCTTCTGGTCCTTCAGCACAAGGGCCTCGACTCCCTACACCCAGGTCCGCTATCAACCCGGCGACGCCCTGGTCTTCGGGCCCGAGAGCCGCGGCTTGCCGGCCCGGCTGGTCGAAGATCGGCCTGATCGGGCCGTCCGAATCCCGATGCGGAGCGAGGCAAGGAGCCTCAACCTGGCTGTCTCGGCGGCCGTCGGGGTCTTCGAGGCTGTTCGTCAACTCGACGCCAGCGATTGATCGATCAAACCGTTGAGGTGGTCGCGGTACGCTCCGGTGCGCCTCGAAACACGGCCCTGGTGCGCCTCGGTGCGGTTCTGAGCGTTGACGCTATTTCATTGCTGGACAGGGAGTTCGGTCCAAACGGCACCGTTCGTTTCGGGAATCAGTCTTCCCGGGCGTTGGGTTGGTTTGGGGCCGCGACGGGTAGCCATTGAGGAGGCTGAGGCCGCGCGCCTCGGTGCACCTCGAAACAAAGCTCGGTGCGCTGCAATGCGATCTGGGGGAATCGCGGAAATCGGTTCTGTGACAGAGGGTTGCGTCATCACTCGGTCGTTCGTTTCGGGAAAACGGTGTGCGTAGGATACCACTCAACTGTGCAGGGAAAGGAGAGACACGTCGTTCCCGTCGAGGAGACATCAATGGGGGCTCGAATTGCCAAAGATCGAGGGGATGGAACTCATGAGGCTCCGTCTGAAAGGATCGGGAAATTGGGGAGGGGCAGTCACTCGGCTCAGAAAAAATCGGGAGACGGGGCGGGAACGGGTGGGACCGAACCCTCGGCGCAAACGAACGACGCCGCACCGCGATCGAATGCGGGGCGGCGTCGAAGGGAAGGCGTCGACCCTTCACAAAGGGGGTCGACGCGGTTGACGATGGCGACCAGTCGATCGGATGGGATCGAATCAAAGTCCGCTGAGGTCAGCGGCGATGACCTTGGCGCCGTTTTCGAGGTTGAGCCGTTCGACGGCGTCGCCGGTGATGGTGAAGGTCATGCTGCGACGCGGGGGCAGGGAGAAGCCGGCGAGCATCGACGGGCTGCTCTCGACGCTCAGGTCTGAACCGGTCAGGGCCAGGCCGTTGAGCAGTAAGGGGGCGGCGTTGTCGATCCGCAGCTTGTAGGTTTGCACATCCTTGACCTTCTTGCCCTTGGTCACCTGAGCCCGGACCAACCGGCTGATGATCCCTTCGGCCAGGGCATCGGCCAGGGTCTCGGCCGTGGCGTCGGCGGCCACCGGCAGGGAGAACTTGCCGACCGCGGCCCAGCGGCTGGCGTTCGGGTCGCTGGAGTAGATCAGGACCGAGGCTTCGCGGTCGTCGCCGCCGGCCGGTGCGTCGTGGAAGCGGACGAGGCAGGCCAGGGCCGGGCCTTCGGGAGCGGCCGGGGCGTCGAGTTCGACGGCCATGCCCAGGGTGCGGGTGCCGACGAGGACCCCTTCGAGGGCCTCGGCCATCGGGTCATTGCCCTGGATTTGGACGAAGAGGGTGGCCGGACCGATGGGGCTGAGCTCGGTTTCGGGCCGGGTGATGCGGTCGACGAACTGGCGAGCGAGGCTCAGTTCGTGGGGGTTGGCCCACTTGCGCGAGAGCTGGCCGATGGTCGTCCAGTCGAGCTTGTAGATGAGGTTCCAGAGGACCAGTTGGGTGACGGACTCGGGGGCCTTTTCGAGCGAGAGCTGGCGGAGGGCCTTCTGGACGATCGGATCGCTGCCGACCTCGGTCTGACTGATGTCGCCGAGCTGCAGGACTTCCCCCTCGGCGGGCAAGAGGGCGCGGCCTGCGACCGGGGGAGCGAGGCTGACGGTTCGGGTCTTGAGGTTTCGGGTCTGGCCGGGAGCCAGAGCGGCGGCGGGGACGCCGGTGGGGGGGACGGAGCGGAATCCAGGGGGGATGGACATCATGCCGCCGCCCATCATCCCCATGCCGCCGCCCATGCCGCCCATCCCCATGCCGCCCATGCCACCCATACCCATGCCACCCATACCGCCCATGCCACCCATCATGCCGCCGCCCATCATGCCCATGCCACCCATCATGAGGGAGGTCATGTCCCAGCTGTCGGTTTCGATGAGCTGCATGATGAGCATGCCGAGCATCATCATGCCCATCGAGGCGGGCATCACACCGCCACCCATGCCCATGCCGCCCATGCCGCCCATACCGCCCATGCCACCCATACCACCGCCCATGCCGCCCATGCCGCCCATACCGCCCATGCCACCCATACCGCCCATGCCACCCATCATTCCGCCACCCATACCGCCCATGCCGCCGCCCATACCGCCCATGCCGCCGAACTGGCCGGTGGCGCCGGAGGCGATGAGTCCGGGAGGCAGGACGACGCGGAGCGGAGCGCGGGAGGTATTGGTGACCGAGACGGTCATGGCGCCGCCCTTGGCCCCTTCGGCCTTGACGGCGATCTGGCCGGTACGGACCCCTTCGAAGAGGTCAATGACGGGAAGCTCCGGTTGCGGCTGAGGGTCGGAGGGAGCCGCTTCGGGAGATGCGGATGCAGGGGACGCGGGCAGAACGTCATTGGTCTGACCGATCGCCATCGGGCCGAAGGTAAGGAGCGTGCCTGCGATGCCTGCGGAGAAAAACCAGCTTCTGCGATTCGGACGCATTTGAGGGGGAGCCTTTCTGCAATCGATGCGATTGCACGCGTTGCTACGGTCGGGGAGCTTCGTCCAAACATGCGATCCAGCCTGAACTTGTGCTGGAGTGGTCGGACGGTTGATGCTTAGCATATCATGCCGATCGAAGGTGGAAGTCGCCTCCGGCCCATCGCCGGATCTGGGGACCCGTATCCTTCGGTTGTTCTCCCTCAGACGGTAGGTTCAGAGCGTCTATTCGAAGCCGTTTCGGAGATCTGGTCCATGGATTCCGAACGCGCCGTTGCGTTCGTCGGAACCCGGAAAACCCGAACAGACCGAGGGGATTCGGCTCGATCAGTCGAACGCAAGACCCTTGCAGAGGCGACGGACGAGAGATGACGTTCGACATGCGAGAACGCTCTGCGAGGTCAGCCGATTCATTCCATCGGCCGTCCTCCGCAATCGTGGAGCGATTCGGGCTGAGAGGATCGTCCCGGAGGCGTTAGCCCCACGATCGTCGAGTCTCCGGCGACGGATTGCTCTGGAGAAAGGGAACAGAGTGTCTGCACTCAAACAACGAAGCGGTCCCGCAACAGAGTACGGGACCGCTTCGTCTTCAATCGAACCTGGGCCTCGGCTCCGTGAAGAAGAAAAGGAACGGAGCCGAGGCAATGACCTGGGATGACCCAGATTCGGCAGAGTCGCTTACAGTCCGCTGAGGTCAGCGGCGATGACCTTGGCGCCGTTTTCGAGGTTGAGCCGTTCGACGGCGTCGCCGGTGATGGTGAAGGTCATGCTGCGACGCGGGGGCAGGGAGAAGCCGGCGAGCATCGACGGGCTGCTCTCGACGCTCAGGTCTGAACCGGTCAGGGCCAGGCCGTTGAGCAGTAAGGGGGCGGCGTTGTCGATCCGCAGCTTGTAGGTTTGCACATCCTTGACCTTCTTGCCCTTGGTCACCTGAGCCCGGACCAACCGGCTGATGATCCCTTCGGCCAGGGCATCGGCCAGGGTCTCGGCCGTGGCGTCGGCGGCCACCGGCAGGGAGAACTTGCCGACCGCGGCCCAGCGGCTGGCGTTCGGGTCGCTGGAGTAGATCAGGACCGAGGCTTCGCGGTCGTCGCCGCCGGCCGGTGCGTCGTGGAAGCGGACGAGGCAGGCCAGGGCCGGGCCTTCGGGAGCGGCCGGGGCGTCGAGTTCGACGGCCATGCCCAGGGTGCGGGTGCCGACGAGGACCCCTTCGAGGGCCTCGGCCATCGGGTCATTGCCCTGGATTTGGACGAAGAGGGTGGCCGGACCGATGGGGCTGAGCTCGGTTTCGGGCCGGGTGATGCGGTCGACGAACTGGCGAGCGAGGCTCAGTTCGTGGGGGTTGGCCCACTTGCGCGAGAGCTGGCCGATGGTCGTCCAGTCGAGCTTGTAGATGAGGTTCCAGAGGACCAGTTGGGTGACGGACTCGGGGGCCTTTTCGAGCGAGAGCTGGCGGAGGGCCTTCTGGACGATCGGATCGCTGCCGACCTCGGTCTGACTGATGTCGCCGAGCTGCAGGACTTCCCCCTCGGCGGGCAAGAGGGCGCGGCCTGCGACCGGGGGAGCGAGGCTGACGGTTCGGGTCTTGAGGTTTCGGGTCTGGCCGGGAGCCAGAGCGGCGGCGGGGACGCCGGTGGGGGGGACGGAGCGGAATCCAGGGGGGATGGACATCATGCCGCCGCCCATCATCCCCATGCCGCCGCCCATGCCGCCCATCCCCATGCCGCCCATGCCACCCATACCCATGCCACCCATACCGCCCATGCCACCCATCATGCCGCCGCCCATCATGCCCATGCCACCCATCATGAGGGAGGTCATGTCCCAGCTGTCGGTTTCGATGAGCTGCATGATGAGCATGCCGAGCATCATCATGCCCATCGAGGCGGGCATCACACCGCCACCCATGCCCATGCCGCCCATGCCGCCCATACCGCCCATGCCACCCATACCACCGCCCATGCCGCCCATGCCGCCCATACCGCCCATGCCACCCATACCGCCCATGCCACCCATCATTCCGCCACCCATACCGCCCATGCCGCCGCCCATACCGCCCATGCCGCCGAACTGGCCGGTGGCGCCGGAGGCGATGAGTCCGGGAGGCAGGACGACGCGGAGCGGAGCGCGGGAGGTATTGGTGACCGAGACGGTCATGGCGCCGCCCTTGGCCCCTTCGGCCTTGACGGCGATCTGGCCGGTACGGACCCCTTCGAAGAGGTCAATGACGGGAAGCTCCGGTTGCGGCTGAGGTGCAGGGGAGGTGCTGGAGGGAGTGGATTCCACGGCCTCGACGGGGAGTGTTTCATCGGTTTGGCCGGAAGCGACTGGCCCAAGGGCGAGCAGGCTACCGGCCACGGTCAGGGAGAGGAACCGCGTGATGAACGTCGAACGCATGGGTCGGGCACCTTTCGTCAATCGTGAGGGATAGGGGAATCTCCAGGACCAGGACACCACGTCCGTAGAAGTGCCCCGATGAACCGATGTTGGGGGGAAAAACGCCAATCGAGAGTTAGCCTAGCACGTCAATCGTGAGGCCTCAACGAGATCCGAACGGGAGGAAAATGCCCTGGATCTCTTTCTGCCAGTGACGACGATTTCGGGACCTCTATTCAACCGAATTGGGGTTTCCACGGGGTGGCGCTGGGCCGAAGCGTTGCATGCGATACAATCCGGGCAAGCCGGTCGGGAGGGCGAAAGGTGCTCGGCCCGGCACCGTGGTCGAACCGGGAGTGGTGGTTCCATGCGCTATGTGTCTCATCTGGCCTGCACTGTTTGCGGAGCGACGTATCCGCCCGACCGCGTGATGAATTTGTGCGAGCGGGACGGGAGGCCCGTGCAGGTGGTGCTCGACCTGGATCGGTTGCGAGCTGATCACGGGCCGGATCGATTCTGGAACCCCGAACGGCGCGACCTCTGGCGATTCGGCGGATTGCTGCCGCTAGATGTGACCGATCCGGACGACCGCCGGCATGTTGTCACGCTTGGTGAAGGGGCGACGCCGAGCCTGACGTATGAGCATCCACTGGCCGATCGCATTGGTTGTCGGCTGGAGGTCAAGGACGAGGGGAAGCCCCATGCCGGGTTCGGGGCGAATCCAACCCTGTCGTTCAAGGACCGGGGGATGGCGATGACCGTCTCGATGGCCCGAGCGCTGGGGCTGAAACGACTGGCCGTGCCGACGCAAGGAAACGCAGGGGATGCCCTGGCGCGGTATGCGATCGCGGCCGATCTTGAGGCGGTGGTGGTGATGTCGCCCGACACGGATCGGCCGGTGCTTGGGAATGTGGCGGCGCTGGCAGCCTTGCATCCGGATCGGGTTCGGCTGGAGCTGGTGCCGGGAACGATCGTCGATTGCGCGGCTCGGGTGCGTGATCATTACGTCCCGCAGGGGTATTTCAGCGTGGCGACGTTCCAGGAGCCCGGCTGGCGGACCGAGGGGAAGAAAACGCTCGGGCTGGAGATGGCCGAGCCGCAAGGGGATCGGCTGGCGGATCGTCGATGGCAGGTGCCCGATGTGATCGTCTATCCGACCGGAGGAGGGACGGGCGTGGTCGGCATGGCCAAGGGGTTCGACGAGCTGGAGGCGCTGGGGTTGATCGGCCCGAAGCGACCGAGGTTCGTCTGCGTGCAGTCATCGGTTACAACACCGTTGGTCCGGGCGTTCGATCGGGGAGACGAGGACATTACCCCCGAACCGGCAGGGCAGACGATCGCCACGGGGCTCAATGTGGCGAAGAATGTCGGCCATATCAACGTGTTGCGGATCATCCGGGAGACGGGGGGATGCGCAATTGCGGTGGATGATGATCGGATAAAGCAGGTGATCCGGCAGGAGTGGGACGATCGTTGGTTTGCCTGGTCGCCCGAGGGGGCGGCGACGCTGGCGGTGCTGGAGGAGCTAGCCGATCGTCGGATCGTGGGGCAAGGGGATCGCGTGGTCCTGGTCAACACGGCGTCGGCCGAGAAGTACTTGCCGACGATTCGAGACTGTTTCAATGGAGGATTGTGAGGCGGAGGCTCATGGCCGACGGGACTCCGAGGCGGACCATGAGCGATCACTCCGTCAATCGAGGGATATGGTCAGGGAAAGGCTGTCGGTTCTTGCTGTGATCGGACTTCCGGGTCCGCAGTCGGTTGGGTGAGGAAGACGAAGCCGTCGCGTTCGATCCGAGCTGTTCGCCCCAGGTCGTGCCAGTTGGGATTCCCGGCGCGGAGGACCTGGAGCCGGCCTTCGGTGTCGGGAGGGAGCGGGTGGCCGTCGGCATCAACCACGCGAAGGGCGACGCCGGGGACCGGTTGGCCGACCGAGCCGTCCTTGTGGCCGGTCTGGCGAATGATCCCGCGAGCAAAGTTCGGAGCCGAGGCGGTCAGGAGGCCAAACTCGGGATGCGTGAGGTGCGGCAAGCTCAAATCGATGGTTTCGGGAAGGATGGTCTTGTCACGCTCGGGGCGGTGCTCGAAGGCCCGAACGCCGGCCTCGATGATCGCTTGCCGGGCGTTGAAGACGGTCAACGGGCGATCAATCGGGGGGCCGAAGGAGACGATGATGGTTCGACGGATTCCTCGGGGCCACTTGCGGAAGAACCGGCCGCCGGAAAAGCTGAAGATGCTTCCCCAGAGATTATCGAGATAGACCGGGATGATCGTCGCCTCCTTGCGTCCTGATGCGATCACCTCGACCCCTCGATAGAGCGTGCCCATCACGCCGGTTCGAGAGATCTGACCTTCGGGGAACATGCCGAGGACCTCGCCATTGTCGAGGACCTCGAAGGCAGCGCGAAGCATGGCGCGCTGGGCCTTCGGGCCGCGATCGGGGACGGGGATCATGCCCGATCGCTTCGCCAAGGGTCCGACGATCGGGATCTTCAGGTACGGGGCGAAGACCAGGGCCCGGCCTCGCCGAGGGACGGATCCAGCGAGAAGGAACCCGTCGATCCATGAAACGTGATTGGCGATGACCAGGACCGGCCCGGTTTTTGGCAGGTGCTCCAGACCAATGATCCGGAGCCGATAGACTGGCGTCAGCACGAACCGGACGGCCGACTGGATACCGTCGGGATAGACCGCCGCGACGACCATCAAGATCAGCAGCGGACAGAGGGCCAGAAAGACCAGCACGGCCAGCGCCGCACCGATCCAGACGAAGAGGTCAGGCAAGGAACTCATCAGGGCGATCCTTCGCATCGGAGGCCCGCGGCGCCAGTCGCGCGAGCGGGCCGACCAGGAGCAAGGCCGGGAGCATCATCAACCCGGCCAGAAGAAACAAAGGGGGGTAGCTTCCGTCGAGGGCAACCAGCCCCCGGCCGAAGAGCGATCCCCCCAGAATATTCAGATTGGTCACGGCCATGAACAGGGCAAACGTCGAGGCCGCGAGCCTTGGGTCGGCGGCCCCCATGGCCAGGGTGGCAAAGAGCACGTCGTTCCAGCCGTTGGCGACCCCGAACAGGAAGCCCAGTCCGGCGGCGGTGGCCACGTCTCCAACGGAGATGACGGCGTGGGCCATGGTCGATCCGATCAGGCCGACGACGCCGAGGAGAATCGTCCCTTTGCGTCCGAGAATCGGCGTGGCCAATGGCAGCAGAATGGCCCCGACCGCCCTTCCCGAGAGCCGGGCCGCGCCGCAGAGGCCGACATCGGATTCGTCAAAACCGCTCGATGCGTAAAAGAGCGGCAGATTGATCTCGACCCCCCACCCGGGTAGGGCGTACAGCAAGCCGAAGGCGATCAACGCGAGCCCTTTGGGGCGGATCAGGACCTTCAAGGCGTGCCAGTCGAACTGATCGCCGGGGTGGCCTTCCCGACGTTCTCGGATGACGAGGGTCAGCGCAAGCGGCGGAAGCCCCAACGCGGCGCAGGTGTAGAGAATCCAGCCGCTCTTGCCGGGGCCGATTCCCGTTTCGGAGAGGAAGTGACCGAAGGCGAACGTCATGATCGTGGCCGCGACGAAGCGAGCGACCATGACGATCGACTGCACGCGGGGGCGATCGGCCTCGGGAGTGACATCGACGATCAGGCCGTCACAGCAGGTGTCGTAGATCGCCAGGCCGAGGACGGTGATCAGAGCCACCGCCGCGAAGCCGCCGACATGCTGCCCAGGATTGATCAGAGCCAGGCCAATCAGACCGAGGCTTTGCATCAAAATACCGAACCCGATGAACGGCCGACGATGCCCTAGGCCCAGCGGGTTGAATCGGTCGGAAATTGGTCCGAAGAGAAATTTCAAGGCAAAGGGCAAGATGATGGCAAAGGTTTGCACATCATTGATGGTGGTTTCTTCCAGCCCGGAGGCTTTCATGTAGAGCTGATTGAAATTGATGACGTAGGCGAACACCACTCCTTGCAGCCCATAGACCAATGCAAAGAGGATCAGGTGGACCCGGCCGACGCGGGGCATGCCCAACCGTGTTGTGGGGCCGTCGCCGAGGCCCTCGGTCATGCCGGCCCCCCTTGAGGCAAGGGGGCTGCCTGGGGTAAGCGTCCCAGGCGGAGCCCTTCACAATAAAGGTGCTTGGCGCGCTCGGGGAGGTCTGAGGCCAGGGTGCGGGCAATCGCCTCCTCAATCGGATAGGCAACTCGTTTGAGCTGGATCTTGCCGTCCTCGATGATCGCGTAGGCGGCTCTCGGGTCGCCGTCTCTCGGCTGGCCGAGGCTGCCGGGGTTCAACACGATGGTGTCGCCAGCCCGCAGGTTGAACTGCATGTGCGTGTGGCCGACGCAAACAATGTCGGCCTCGACTCCAGCCAGACGGCGGGTCCAGGTTCCGGGATCGTTCATCAGGTACTCGTCGAGCGGATCGCGCGGCGTGCCGTGGACGAGCAGGAATCGCTTGCCGCCGAGGGTCAGCCGTTGGGTCAACGGAAGCTGAAGCAGATACCGGCGCTCGTCGGGGCCGAGGGCCTGCCAGTGCTGTTGTCGGGTGACGCTGGTCAGGTAGCGGTAGCCGTGGTCGCCGCCGACGTCGATTCCCTGGGCAACACCGTGGTCGTGGTTCCCCCGGACGGCATGGTGGGCGTGAGTCATGGCCCATTGCACGCAGGGCAAGGGGTCGGGGCCGTAATCGACCAGATCGCCGAGGCAGAGGCAAAGGTCGTGCGGCTCCTGGAGAGCCGACAGGGCCGCCCAGTTCGCGTGAATGTCCGAGACGACGAGGATCCTCAACCCCCGACCTCCTTGTGCGCGACGATCCCCGAATCGGGTTGCAACGGGTGATCCCTTAAGAGTCGCCCAGCCAGTGATCGATCCAGAGTTGCAACGAAACGAGCGTCCAGAGCGGTTTGCGATGATCGCGGACCCCGGCCCGATGTTCGGCCACCAGCCGGGAGACGGTCTCGGGCCTCAAGAGCCCCTGACGACGCAGGCGATCCGGGGCGAGCCGATCATCGAGCAACCCCGAAAGCGGCCCGTTCAACCAGCGGGCGACCGGAATGCCGAAGCCTTTCTTCGGACGCTTCAGGATCGACGCCGGTAGCCTATCCGCCACGGCGGCCTTGAGCAATCGCTTGCCGGTCCCTCGGCTGTACTTGTCGCCTGCCGGCAACGCCTGGACGAAGTCGACCAGCTCGGCATCAAGGAACGGCGCACGGACTTCCAGGCTGGTGGCCATGCTTGCGCGATCGACCTTTGTCAGGATGTCCTCGGGCAAGTAGGTGTCCTGATAGAGCCGGAGCGACTGAGTCAGCGGGTCGGCCCCGGGAGCAAGGGCGGCGGCTCGGGCCAGGTGCTCGCTCTCGACGTCGATCGAGGGAGGATCGACGAGCAGATCGCTCAATTCCGACCCGCTGAACGATCCGATCCAGCGCAGGTGCGCCAGCGGACCCGGCTCGGAGGCCCCTCGCAGGAACTGCTTGAGCTTGAAGTCGAGGCTGATGTTGCCGTGATCGACGGGTAAGCGGCCGACCGCCGCGCCGACGAGCGACCGGATCGGCTTTGGCACCCGTTGGAACGACCGGGCGAGCTGTTCGGCGGTGAAGGTCGGATAGCCGGCGAGCAGCTCATCGGCACCGTCGCCGCCCAGGCAGACGGTGACTTCCGACCTTGCGAACCGGCTGAGCAGGTGGGTTGGCAGGATCGAGGCATCGCCGAACGGTTCGTCGAGCCATCCGGCGACCTCGGGCAAGAGATCGACCACATCAGACACGGCGAACGTGCGCTCGTGGTGATCGGTCCCGAGATGCCGGGCGACGGCTCGCGCGTGCTCGCTTTCGTCGAAGGTCGGGTCGTCGAAGCCAATTGAAAAGGTCCGAATTGATGCGGCCGGTTGCAAGTCGGCCACGGCCGCGGCGACGCTGGAGGAGTCGATCCCTCCGGACAGGAATACCCCGAGCGGCACGTCCGATCGCCGGTGCCGCGCGACCGCCTCGCGAAAGAGGCTCCAGAACTGGCGGCTCGCCTGGTTAAAGGGGAGGGCGTCGGCGTTGGAGACGGGCAGGGGGGCGTGCCAGTAGCGTCGCGGGGCCGCCGATCGGGGAGGATCGAGCGACCATTCGAGCAGGTGCCCCGCGGGAAGCTTTTTCATCCCTTGCCAGATGGAGTTGGGAGCGGGGACGTACTCGTAGGAGAGATAGCGGGCCAGGCCGTCGCGGTCGAGCTGTCTGGGCACCTCGGGATGGACGAGCAAGGCTTTCGGTTCGGAACCGAAGACAAGGCCGCCGTGTGCGGTTTCGGCATAGAAGAGGGGTTTTTGCCCCATTCGGTCGCGGGCGAGGATGAGGAGCCGTCGCTTCGCATCCCAGAGGGCCAGGGCGAACATACCGTTTAATTGCCGGACGAAGTCGGGACCCTCTTCCTCATACAGGTGGACAAGGCTCTCGGTGTCGCAATGGGTCCGGTAGCGGTGGCCGAGGGCTTCGAGCCTCTTGCGAAGGTTGGGTTCATTGTAAAGCTCGCCGTTGTAGGTTACCCAGACGGTGCCATCCTCGTTGCTCATCGGCTGGGCGCCGAGGCTCGGGTCGATGATGGCCAGGCGTCGGTGTCCGAGGGCGACCGGCCCCTCGACAAACGCTCCGGAACCGTCCGGCCCTCGGTGGGTGATCGGTGCGGTCATGCGGTCGATGAGGGAGCGATCGGCGGCATCGCCGTCGCGGTTGAGGAAGCCGGCAATCCCGCACATAAGGAATGATGGGCCTCGTTTGAGTCTCCAAAGGGCCGATCGTGGCCCGGTCTTGATTCATTATTGCGGCCGAGCGTCGCCTGCCAAGCACATCGAGGCAAGAGGCACGCGGGCCGGCCGTTGAATTCGGCGCGGTTGGCGCATACGCTTGCCTTGTCGCGGATTCGGGCCGAACAGGCGTTCCGGCCCGGGAGGAAATGCGCCCTGGAGACGCTCCCCGATGGCCTCGTTTGATCCGATTGACTACGATCCGCTTGAGCCTCCGCCCCGGCCCGAGACCCCGCCGGTGCGTCGAGGGTTTCTGATCGTCCTTCTCATCCTCTGTCTGGCGGCCGGGGGCGTCTACGGTGCGCCGTATCTGGCGCAGCAGATCGGCTATCGTTATGAGGTCGGCCGTTCGATTGCCGCGGCCGAGGCGCTGGAGCGGCTCGACGGTGACGACCTGATCGGCCGATCGTCGGCTCTGTTTCGGCTGGCGAGCACGAAGGTGCAGCCGGCGGTGGTCAACGTGCGGACCTCGCAACTCGGGGTGCCGGGCATGGGAGGCGCCGGCGGTCCGATGCAACTGGCCCTGGGGGCCGGTTCGGGCGTCGTGATCGACAGCCGCAACGGCTTCATCGTGACCAACCATCACGTGATTCAGGACGCCGACCGGATCACCGTTCGGCTGGGACGGAGAGAGCTTCCTGCCCGATTGGTCGGCTCGGATGTGAAGACCGACCTGGCCGTGCTTCAGGTCGAGGGCCGCCTGAGTGCGGAAGCCTCGTGGGGGGATTCCGATAAGCTGGACATTGGCGACTGGGTGTTGGCAATCGGCAGTCCGTTCGAGCTGGACCGATCGGTGACAGCCGGCATTGTCTCGGCCACTGGCCGGGGGGGCCTGCAGTTGCCGGGCGACCTGTACCAGGACTTCATCCAGACCGACGCGGCGATCAATCCGGGGAATTCCGGAGGGCCGTTGATCAATCTGAAAGGGGAGGTCATCGGGATCAACACGGCGATCCTGTCGGAAACCGGGGGCTATCAGGGAATCGGCCTGGCGATCAGCTCGGCCCTGGCGCGGCGGATCGTTGATCAACTGATCAAGGACGGTCGAGTCATCCGGGGCTACCTGGGGGTGACGATCCAGGATGTTCAGGCGAACGACGTCGCCGAGCTTGGGCTTGAGGAGCCTCGTGGGGTTCGGGTGGTCGGAGTCGTCCCCGGAGGACCCGCGGCCAAGGCAGGGCTGCGTCCCGACGACGTGGTGCTAGAACTCGACGGGGTAGCGGTCGACGACTCGAACGCCTTGCGAATCCGGACCACAACCATTCCGGTCGAACAGGCTGTGCCGGTCACGGTCGTTCGCAACGGCACTCGAGAGGAAATCTCGGTCACCATTCAGGCCATGCCGGTCTTGATGGACCTCGGTCTCATCGTGGTGGAAGGCCCTCCTGAAAACCTGACCGTCGAGCTGGCCGAGCAGTTGCCGGATGACGGTCTGTACATTGCCGGCGTCAGTCCGGGAAGCCTGGCTGCCCGATCGGGGATCGACCCGAGGATCCTGTCACTCTTGCGCATTACCGGGGTCGGAAACGTTCCGGTGACGACGCTGGAGCAACTGCACGACGTGTCCGCGGCCCAGTACGACGAGGACGAAGGCCTTCGCCTGCAAGCCGTCGCGATTGACGGGACCTGGCTCTGGTGGACCATTGGCGGTCCGAATCCAGGGCTCCAACCGCGCTGATCCGACCTCCCCACCCGAGTCCCCGCCCGAGCCCTCTGATCATGCCTTCCCGAATGAATTCGGGGACTTCATCACGGGGTTCGACTTCATTTTCCGCCGTGAAGATTGTCGGAACTCCCCGCAAAATTCGGTTCTCACGGAAGCGATGATGCGGGGCCGACACGACTCGGCCCTGGTCCCCCTTGGCCTGGCGAACCCCACCGAAACATCGCATTTTCCCGGGTCCTCCCCACTCCGCTTGGCAGTCCAAGGCAACACGATTCGGAAGCGGGGCAGGGGTTGACTTGGACACCTGGTTTTCGAGACAAAATTCGGGCTGGTCGACAAGGCGAGGGGCCGAAACGATCCTGAAGCGCCACCAGACAATCGCCTGAGCAACGAGGCGGAACGATTTGGCAAGCTCTTGTCAAGAGCCTGGTGAAGCGGACTGGAAGGATTATGGGGTTCCTTCTGAGAGCCTGATTGCTGCAAGCGTTTTTTGAGAGGGAGGTTAGGTCGAGGAAGTGTTCTGTCGGCAGCAGGCCGGGCGAACTTGACCGAAAATCACCCCGAGGTATAATCCCGATAACATCGCCGCGCAGGAGATGGCGAGCCAATGAGAGATCGGGGCCGTGCCCACTCGACCTCCCCCAAGGTCCGGAGCCGATCCCTCGTCGTCTCCGTAGCGGATCCGGGACTGCGACCTCAACCCTGGAGTTCCCGGTGCCCCGACACTCCGAAGCGACACTTGCCGCGATCAAGGGCGCGATCGACGTCGTGAGCCTGATTGGCGAGTACCTTCCTCTGCATCGGGCCGGTTCAAAGTTCAAGGCCTTGTGCCCCTTCCATGACGATCACCACCCGTCGCTCGAAATCAATCCGGAACGTCAGACCTACAAGTGCTGGAGCTGTGGAGCCGGCGGCGACATCTTCGATTTCGTGAAGGACTACGAGCGGGTCGAGTTCCCTGAGGCGTTGCGTATGCTGGCCGATCGGGCCGGAGTGGCCCTGGACAATCCGAGTACCGGCACTGCGTCGAGCGGCCCGAGCAAAAGTGATCTGCTCGCGGCTTGCGACTGGGCCGAGCGGGCCTTCCGCACGGCCCTGGTCGGTTCGGACGAGGCCCGCGGCTACCTGGAGCGTCGGGGAATTCTGGCTGCGTCGATTGATCGCTTCGGCATCGGCTTCGCGCCCGATCGGCGCGATTGGCTGCTGGCCCGGGGGCGTCGGGAAGGCTACGACGAGTCCTTGCTCGAACGCGCCGGATTGGCGGCGAGGAGCGAGCGGGATGGCAGCCTCCGCGATCGCTTCCGGGGGCGGGTGATCTTCCCGATCCGCGATATTCGAGGGCGAGCAATCGGCTTCGGGGGTCGGATTCTGCCGGATGTCGAGAAACGGATGGCCGAATCGGGCCTGGGTGTCGCCAAATATTTGAATACGCCCGAAACACCGCTGTTTCAGAAGCGCCGGAACCTCTACGCCGTCGATCTGGCCCGCGAGGCCGCCCGGAAGCAAGGGTGGGTGGCGGTGGTCGAGGGCTACACGGACGTGGTGGCTGCCCATCAGGTGGGCCTGGCCAACGTCGTCGGTACGCTCGGCACGGCACTGGGTGACGACCACGTGAGGGCCTTGCGGCGGCTCGCCGATCGGGCCGTCCTGGTCTTCGATGGCGACGAGGCGGGCCAGAAGGCCGCTGATCGCTCGCTGGAACTTTTCCTGAATCACGAGATCGACGTCCGGGTCCTGACGCTTCCCGAAGGACTCGACCCCTGCGATTTCCTGCTCGGCGAGGGAGCAGACGCCATGCTCGCCCTGGTCGAGCGGGCCTCGGACCCGCTGGATCACGTGGTGGATCGGGCCGCCTCGGCCTTCAACCTCGAAGATCTGGACGGGGCGCGTCGTGCGGCCGACACGGTGCTTGACCTGCTGGCTCGGATGCCCTCGCACCGAGGCCGGGCGGGGCTGGACCTGAAGGCGGCCAAGGCGCTCGATCGGCTGGCCCAACGGCTTCGCTTGCCGGTCGAGACGTTGCGACGTGACCTGAAGAAGCGCCGACGGCCCGACCGACCGGCGCATCATCATGTAAGCTATGGACAAGACAAGGACACGCCGGTTACCGCCGGGCGTGTGCCCGAAACGAGCGAGGCGGTGGCCCCGCCACCGGTCATTCGGCTCGGGGATCTTGATCCCCTGGGTCGGGAACTGATCGAAGTTCTTTTGAACGAGCCTTCCGTGGTGTCTTGGGTCATTACCCGGGTTGAAGTGACTTCCCTGCGAGACGCACCCCTCCGGACGATCCTTCAGGTCTGTTACGACCTGTACGGCGAAGGCCGGGAGGCGAGCGTTTCGGAGGTCTCGTCGCGACTCGACGATCCAAGCGTGCGGAGTCTGGTGGCCTCGCTGGTGTCTCCGATCGACCCTCGGCCGCTCTCGGAGCGGTACGTCAACGGTCGTTATCTCCCCCGGCCCTGGCGCGAACGCCTGGCCCGTCTCTTGCCGCGGCTGGCCGAGCGTGCCTGTCGCGACCGCCTCCGTGACCTCGAAGGTGCCCTGGCCGAGATCAACCTGGCCGACGAGCCCGAGTCGTACCGCGAACTCTGGCGGGAAAAGATGCGCCTGAACCAAGAGCTCTTGCGGCTGGCCTCCACCAAGAAATCGTCCGACGCGTCTTGACCCGACGTCGGTTTCCCCTAGGAGAGTGTGTCGATGGAAAAGCTGGACGAGGGTTTCAAGACGCTCCTCGAGCTGGGTAAGCGGCGAGGGTTTCTCACCTACGATCAGCTCAACGACCAGTTGCCGGATGAGATTTCCAGCAGCCCCGAGAAGCTTCACGAGTTGCTCGAACGGCTCGACGAACTCGGCGTTGACCTGCTCAACGAAGAAGAGGCTGAGGCGCGGCTGGTGGCTGCCGGTGACCTGGGCGACGATGTCGACGATGAGGTCATCGACGATCAGGCCGAGGATGACGACGACGGTGAGTTGACCCCCGAGGATCTCGACGAGATCTCGCGGCGGATCGACGACCCCGTGCGCATGTACTTGACCCAGATGGGCGAGATTCCGCTGCTCACCCGCGACCAGGAAATCAACCTGGCCAAGCGGATCGAGATCACCCGCCGCAAGTTCCGCCGCAAGGTTCTTGAATGTGACTACGCCCTGCGGCTGGTCGTCGACGTCCTGAAGAAGGTCGATTGCGGTGAGCTGCCGTTCGACCGCACCGTCAAGGTCTCCGTCACCGAGAACCTTGAGAAGGAACAGATTCTCCAGCGGATGAAGCCGAACCTGGCCACGCTGGATCACCTGATGGACTGCAACCTCCGCGACTTCCGCGCCTATATCCGGGCCAAGGACGATCCCGATACCGCCCGCGTCCTTCGCGTTGATCTGGCCCGCCGTCGCCGCAAGGCCGTCACGCTCGTCGAAGAACTGTCGATCCGCACCCAGAAGGTCCAGCCGTTGATGAAGCGGCTTGAGCAAATCGCCGCCCGGTTGAACGAGATCCTCACTCAGCGTGATCTCGTCCTGGCCGGCCGGGGGAACCAGGACGACCTGGCCAACCTCCAGAAAGAGCTCAAGGACCTGATGATCATGACGCTTGAGACGCCCCGGAGCCTGACCCGGCGCGTCACCTTGATGAACGAGCGATACAAGGAATACGAGCAGGCCAAGCGTGAACTCTCCGGCGGTAACCTGCGGCTCGTCGTCTCGATCGCCAAGAAGTATCGCAACCGCGGCCTCTCGTTCCTCGACCTGATTCAGGAAGGGAACACCGGCCTGATGCGGGCCGTGGACAAGTACGAATATCGTCGCGGCTACAAGTTCTCGACCTATGCCACCTGGTGGATTCGCCAGGCGATCACCCGGGCCATTGCCGACCAGGCCCGCACGATCCGCATTCCGGTGCACATGATCGAGACGATGTCGAAGCTGCGCAACGTCTCGAAGAAGTTGCTTCAGGAGAAGGGCCGCGAGCCGACGATCGAGGAAATGGCCAAGGTCGCCAACATCTCGGTTGAGGAAACCCGCCGCGTCATGAAGATCAGCCGGCACCCGATCTCGCTCGACCGCCCGGTCGGCGAGAGCGAGGACAGCTACTTCGGCGACTTCATCGAAGACGAGGCCGCCGAGAGCCCGATCAACGCCGCCACCCAGGAAATGCTCAAGGAGAAGATCGACGCGGTCCTGAAGACCCTGACCTACCGGGAACGCGAGATCATCAAACTCCGCTACGGGCTCGGCGACGGCTACACCTACACGCTCGAAGAAGTCGGCCGTATCTTCAAGGTCACCCGAGAGCGGGTGCGGCAAATTGAGGCGAAAGCCGTTCGAAAGCTGCAACATCCGGTGCGAAGCCGCCAGTTGGAAGGCTTCCTGGAAAGTACCGGTTGACCCCGGACACCTCAACCGCCGGTCGCCCCGAGGCGACCGGCGGTTTTTTTGTTGCCAGGGCGCCTTCCCTACCCGATCCTGTCCTCACCGTTCCCATCGTCCCGAGGAGCCCGATCCCGATGCCCGCGACCGTTGACGACCTCCGCGGACTTCACGACCTGCACCGCCGTGTCAAGGCGCTCCGCGATCGTCTGGAGTCCGGACCGAAGACCCTCGCTGCCCGGATGCGTGGCCTCGAATCGCGCCGTGCGGCCCTCGAAGAAGCACGCACCGCCCTGAAACAACGCAAGTCCGACGTCCAGCGCCAGGAGCTGACGGTTCAGAGTCAGCGAACTCGGTGCGACGACCTGCGGATCAAGCTCAACAGCGTCAAGAAGAACGAGGAATACAAGGCGGTCATGAATGAGATCGCCATGATCAACAAGGATGTGAACAGCAAGGAAGAGGCCATCCTCGAACTGATGCAGGGGGTCGAGACGGCCGCCGCCGAACTGGCCACGCAGGAGGCCGAGGTCGCCAAATTCGCCGAGGGGGTCGAGGCCCTTCGCCACGAGATTGAATCGAAGGCCGAAGGGCAGCGTGCCCAGCTCCAGGAACTGGAAGCGGCGATCAAGGAGGGCGAGGCCGTCGTTCCCGCTGACGATCGCGAACGCTACCGACGTTCGGTCAAGGGCAAGGGAGACGACGCCTTCGCCGCGGTCGATCGCCATACCCGCGCTTGCGAAGGCTGCAATCAGGTCAACACGATCCAGGATATTAGCGAGCTGATGAACGCCGAGCGCCTGGTCTTCTGCAAGACCTGCGGGCGGATCATGTACCTCGTCGAGGACTGATCGCCCGCCTTGCTCTCATTGCTCGGGACGGACGGCACCGGGATGGCCCCTCCTCGGGGAAGGGCTGTCTCGGACCAGGATTGCCCATATCGACACGAAGAGTCGATAAGAGATTATCCCCCTTCGATCGCCGCGGCCTCGGTTGAATAAGCTGGGTACGTTTCCTCGGCATCGAGTTCACCGTGGCCTGCGGGCAAGACGAAGAAGGCGACAGCGAGGATGGCGTAGATCATCAACAGCATGGCCCCTTCCAGCCAGTTCGACTCGCCATCCTCAGCAACCATTCGGGCGATGAAGACCGCGAGCAAGACGGCCACGATTTCGAGCGTGGTGAAGAGCAGGTCCATCGGCTCCTCGCGCAGGTAGCTGGCAAAGACCAGGACCGGCGCGACGAACAGGGCGATTTGCAGGGCCGAGCCAATCGCGATGCCGACAGACAGGTCCATCTTGTTCTTCATCGCCACTAGAATGGCCGTCGAGTGCTCGGCCGCGTTGCCGACAATGGCCACGACGATCACCCCGACGAAGACCTCACTCAGGCCAAACGCCTCGGTCGTATGCTCGACGGCGCCGATGAGAATCTCGCTCATGATAGCCACGAACGTGGTTGCCAGCAGCAAGGTTCCAATGGATCGCCGCATGCTCCATCCGGGGCCGTGGCCGTGCAGGCTCTCATCGGGAGTGCCCTCCTCGGCATCGGGATTAAAGAGGTCCTGATGCGTTTTCAGGCTGAAGACGAGATAGAGAACATACGTCACCATCAGGATGATGCAGACACCCACGCTCAACTCGTGTTCGAGCATCAAACGCTGCCCCTGGCCTTCCTCCTCGGCCACCTGAACGACCTCAGGTAAGGCATAGAAAATCGCGGGAATGAGCATGCCGAAGGCGGCCAGCACCATCATTGTTGAGCCGACACCTGCGGCGGTTCGGTTGAACTGCTGCCGCGGCCATCGTAGGCCGCCGGCCAACAAGCTGGCACCCATGACGAGTAAAAGGTTGCCGATAATCGATCCGGTGATCGACGCCTTGACCACCTCGTCAAACCCGCGAAACAGGGCGAAGAGCGCGATGATCAACTCGGCCGCGTTGCCGAAGGTGGCGTTCAGGAGTCCGCCAATCCCCGGCCCCAGCCGGTGGGCGAGGTGTTCGGTCGATTCCCCCATCAAGCCGGCCAGAGGGATGATCGCCAGACCTGCCGCGACGAACTGCCAGGTTTCCCCGACCCCCGCAATCCGCAAGCCGATGCCAATGGGCACGAACACCAGCATCAGGCTCAACCAGCCGACACGACGCGGGTCGAGCCAGTCTCGCCAATCGAAGCCTGGGGCCTCAGGATCGTGGGTCGCGGGAGGCCCTGGCGTGTGAGGGGGAGGTCCCTCGGGTCGAGACGCTGGCCGTTCCCGTCGGTTGACTCGCTTCTTTGTCAATTTATAATGGCTCCCGTGCAGTCCCTGTCTTGGGGGACGCAACTTCGTTAGGCTCCGATCGAGCATCCTTTACAGACGGTGAGGCTCTCTCATGGCTGGGAACGTCCAAGAGTTTACCGACGCGACTTGGCAGTCGGAAGTTCTCGATTCGGATGTCCCTGTGGTAGTCGACTTCTGGGCCCCCTGGTGCGGCCCTTGCCGCATGCTCGCGCCGACCATTGAAAAGCTGGCGAACGAGTATTCTGGTCGCGTGAAGATCGGCAAAATGGATACCGACCAGAACAACAACACCCCCAGCGGCCTCGGCATCTCATCCATTCCGACGGTCGTCTTCTTCCAGGGTGGCAAGGAAGTCGGACGCCTCGTCGGGGTCAATCCCGAGGCGAAGTTCAAGGCCACGCTGGCCGAGATGGGCGTTTCCTGAACCGAAGCCTTCGCAACGCGTGATCATTGACAGTGGACGACGGCCGACCGTTGACGGTTGGCCGTCGTGGTTCTGCGATTGGACACGACCATCAACGCCCCCGCACCACTGATCAAGATTTGCGGCGTGACCACGTCCGACGATGCTCGGATGGTGGCCGGGTCCGGGGCCGACTGGATCGGCATCAACTTTCATCCGGCTTCGAAGCGGTATGTCCCTCCCGACCAGGCTCCCGGCCTCGTTGCAGCAATGGCGGGGCTTTCCGAGCCGGTCGGTCTCTTCGTCGATCGGCGTCCGGCCGAGATCGTCCGCGAATCGGAACGTGCCGGTGTCCAGATCGTGCAACTTCACGGTGACGAGCCCGCCGAAACCATTCGAGACCTGAAACGAGACCGTTATCAGGTGATTCGCGCCTTTCGCCTGGCCGATCGGCAGTCCGTCGACCGCCTGGAAGCATGGCTTCTGCACGCGTCGCAGCTTGACGGATTGCCAGACGCGGTGCTGGTCGATGCCTTCGTGCCTGGTCAGCAAGGGGGCACCGGGCATGCGATCACGACCGACGTCCTTGACCATCTGGCCGATCGTCTCAACACCTCGCCCTTTCTGGCAAGGCATCACGAGCCGGCCGAAGGCGCGGCTCCCCGGCTCATCCTTGCCGGCGGGCTGACGCCTGAGAATGTGGCCAGGGCTGTAGCTCGGGTTCGCCCCTGGATGGTCGATGTCGCCAGCGGGGTTGAGTCAACCCCTGGTCGCAAGGACCGCGACCTCGTTTCGGCCTTCATTCGCGCTGCCCGATCGGCTGCTCGATGATGGGGGGTGGACGTCTCGCGAGGGCCCGGGACACGACGACGCGGAAGGCCCAGTCCAGGACCTTCCGCGTTGGTGTCGACAATTCGATCGCTTGAAACGTCCTGGCGAGAGTCATGCCCGGGACACGGCGTCCTGGTAAAGTCTCGGCGTCCAGAACGTCGTGAACTCAGGCGACTGGAAGATCGCGTTGATTAGTCGGGTCCGCGCTGGTTGACCAGTCGAGTTCCGCATGAACCGGACGGCGTTGGCGATCTCGAAGTCGCCGGCCGGGCGATCGAGGAAGGTTTCGTAGATCAGGCCCGCGAAGCCCTCGGCCGTGCTGCCTCCCCGGGCGAAAAACTCGTCCGAACGGGCAATGGCCCGCCAGAGGATCCGGATGTCGGGGACTGATCGGGCGGATGCCCAGTGTGCTTGGGTCGCCAGGGGCGACTCGGGGTCGCGGCCCAGGATCATCCGGTATGCCCCGCGGACCGCCGCGGATCGCTGGCCGTTCGTCTCGAAGAGCCCCACATACGCCCGGAAGGGCTGGACCCGGCTCGCCTGTAGGAATCGGGCGATCGACGCACGGGAAACCGACTCCGGGGCAACTCCGACAAAGAACTGTTCGAAGGGTCGCAGTGGCTCGGGGGCCGCGATCGGCTCGGGGTCGACCGGCTCCGGCGGTTCGGGGGGAGCCGGGAGCCCGGGAAGGGTCAGGATGGTCGAGGCCTCGCTGGCGTTGCCGGCCGCGTCGCTGGCCGCCCCGGCTCGGATCAAGACCGAGGCGGGCATGCGTCCAGTCGGAGTCAGCGTGAAGCTGTAATTCGAGCCGTCCCCCAGGAAGTCAGACACCGAAGCGTGTTCGAGCACCAGGTCCGAGGCGTCGATACCGCTCACCGCCTCGCTGAAGGTGACTGTCACTGGCACAGCCGCCCCGGCCGGATCGCCCGCGGCGGCGCTCATCGAGACGGTCGGCGCGACCGGGTCGAAGACCAGGACGACCGAATCCGTCGCCGCGAGGCTGCCGTTGCCGGCCGCGTCGGCCGCCGCGTCCTCCCCGACCGAAACCGAGAACGGCCCGATGCCCGTCGGTTCGAGCGTGAAGCTGTAGCTCGACCCGACGCCAATGAAGTCTCGCACCGTGGCGTTCTCGAGCAAGAGATCCATCACGTCGAAGCCGGTCACGGCCTCGTTGAAGGACACCGTCACCGGGACCCCCGTCTGGTTGGTCGGACTGGTGGCGGCGGTCGAGAGCGTTGCGGTTGGACGGTCGAGGTCCAGAACGAGCTTGATCTCGACCGAGGCCAGGCTCGGGTTCCCCGCGGCGTCGACAGCCGCCCCCTCGGCCACGGCCACCGAGAACTCTCCCTGGGAGGCCGGCGTGAGATCAAAGGTGTAAGTCGTTCCGTCAATCGCGACGAGGTTGTCCGCCGTCCCGTTCTCCAGGAGCAGATTCGACATCGAGAACCCCACCACCGCCTCGCTGAAGGTCAGCGTCACGGGGATGGTCGAGGCGTTCGTCGGGCTTGTCGCCGTGGTACTCAGGGTGGCGGTCGGGCGGGTCGTGTCGTAAACCAGTTCGAGCGACTCGGGGGCCGTGATCTCGTTGCCCGACGGGTCGGCAATGGTTCCCGCCGCAATCGAGACGGCGACGAACCCCTCGTTCGTCGGCACGAGGTCGAAGCTGTACGTCAAGTCGTCGAGGGTGGTGAAGTTGGCGACCGAGGCGTTGGTCAGTTGCAGGTCCGAGGCGTCGAAGCCGCTGACCGCCTCGCTGAAGGTCACCGTCACCGGGATCGAGGCCAGGTTCGTCGGGCTCGTTGCCGTCGTCGAGAGGGCGACCGCTGGCGCCGTGCGGTCGGAGACCAGCGAGAGGGGGGCCGAGGCGGCGAGGTTGCCCTTGTTGCCCGAGTCCTCCGCGGCGTTCTCCCCGACAGTGACGGAGAAGGGCCCGTCGGCCGTCGGGATCAAGAGAAACGTGTAGGTCGAACTGTCAACGATCGCGAAGTCCTGGGCCGAGGCGTTGGTCAGTTGCAGGTCCGAGGCGTCGAAGCCGCTGACCGCCTCGCTGAAGGTCACCGTCACCGGGATCGAGGCCAGGTTCGTCGGGCTCGTTGCCGTCGTCGAGAGGGCAACCGTCGGGGGCGGATCAGTGTCGATCGTAAACGTTCCGATGGAGCCCGCCGGTGCGAACTCGCCCCCGAAATTCGAGACCTCATTGGCCCCCTGGATGACCGTGTACAGCCCGTCGTCAGCCGGGTCGATCACCCCGCCCGGAGCCTGGAACGAGTAGGTCACGCCCGCGGTCGCCCCGTTGACGAAACCGCCGATACCGATGGCGTTTGCCGTGTAGCCGTTCGGGCCGCTCAGACTGACGTCATTGAGATCGAAGGAACCGGCATTCAGGTTGGTCGCGTCCGAGGTGTAACTGACCTGGACGGAGATCTCGAATGCGCCGCTACTGGTAATGACGGTGGGAGACGTCACGACGGCACTGATGGCAAGCAGGGCGCGATCCTCAAGCCCGAGGATCTCAGGGCGGAGGCGGGTCGGCGGTCGGCTCGCCCGTCGGCGGGAGTGCGCATTGAGCAGGGATCGATCCGGGCGGCGACGTCCAACGTTTTGAGACATTTGGGCTTCTCGGGGGTGACCTGTCGGGACGAGTCCCGGGCATGACGGCACCGGGCGGCAATCGGGCAGAGCCGTTTCTCACCTCGAGAGGATGCGCCCGCCTGCTCCTTCCTGGACCATAGATCATCTTCCCGGCCTTGGCGATCTTCCCCGATCCGCGACGGATCGCCCCCGCCCATCAGAACACGCAACGCCGGAATACACTGGCGCTCCTCGGGGCCTCGGCCAGATCCCGCGAAATCCCCCTATCCGGACTCCCGTCGGGCTGGTTACAATGGCTCGTTGCGTCCTCAATCCCGGTCTGCGCGCGGTGCCGGGACCTGACTCCCCATCGATTTCCCTTTTGCATCCAGGGCGGCAACGATCCCGACCCGACGCGCGCCGGGACGGACGGAGGCTGCCGGGCGGTCCGGACCGACCTTATTTTTATGGTAGATCGCAACCTGCTCCGCGAGTTCGATATCTCCGACGAAGAGTTCTCCACCGCCGTCTACACCGACGGAAGCCAGGAGGACCCGATGGCCCTGCTTGAGGAGGGCCAGGAGTATGTGCTCAATACGATCGTCCACGGCAAGGTGGTTGACATCGTCGGCGACCAGGCGATTGTCGACGTCGGCTACAAGGCCGAGGGACTCGTCCCCCTGAACGAGTGGGATGAGACCGAGGGCCGCCCCGAACCGGGCGACGAGGTCGAAGTCCTGCTCGAAGGCATGGACGACGACACCGGCGAGATTTTGCTCTCCCGCAAGAAGGCCCACCGCATGCGGGCCTGGGAGAACGTCATCTCCAAGCACGCCGAGGGCGACGTCGTCACCGGCCGCGTGACGAAAAAGATCAAGGGTGGCTTGCTCGTCGATATCGGCGTCAATGTCTTCCTGCCGGCCAGCCAGGTCGATATCCGACGCCCCTCGGACATCGGGGATTACCTCGATACCGAGATCCAGTGCATGATCCTCAAGATCGACGAAGGACGACGCAATATCGTCGTCTCGCGCCGCAAGCTGATCGAGGAACAGCGCGCCCGGCAGAAGGAAGCCTTGCTGTCGGAGATCGAGGTGGGTCAGGTCCGCAAGGGCGTCGTCAAGAACATCGCCGACTTTGGCGCGTTCGTCGACCTCGGCGGCATCGACGGCCTCTTGCACATCACCGACATGTCTTGGGGGCGCATCAACCACCCGAGCGACATGGTCCGGATCGACGACACGATCGAGGTCATGGTCCTCAACGTCGATCGCGACCGCGAGAAGATCGCCCTGGGCCTGAAGCAGAAGTCGGCCAGCCCCTGGGAAAACATCGGCGAGAAATACCCGGAAGGCGCCCGCGTCACCGGCGAAGTCGTCAACGTCATGTCCTACGGGGCCTTCGTCAAGCTCGAAGAGGGGATCGAAGGGCTCGTCCACATCTCCGAGATGTCCTGGACGAAGCGCATCAATCACCCGAGCGAGCTGGTCCAGATCGGCGACAAGGTCGAGGTCGTCGTCCTCGGGATCAACCGCGACAAGCAGGAAATTTCGCTGGGCATGAAGCAGACCCAGCCGAACCCCTGGGATCAGGTCGCGCAGAAGTACCCGCCGGGCACGATGGTCGACGGCACCGTCCGGAACCTGACGAACTACGGCGCCTTCATCGAGATCGAGGAAGGGATCGACGGGCTCCTGCACATCTCCGACATGAGCTGGACCCGCAAGATCGGCCACCCGAACGAGCTGCTCGAAAAGGGCCAGCAGGTCTCCTGCCAGGTCCTCAATGTCGACCAGGAACGCAAGCGGATCGCCCTGGGCCTCAAACAGCTCAAGCAAGACCCGTGGGAGACCGACATTCCCGACCGCTACCACCCCGGCGAAGTGGTGGTGGGCAAGGTCACCAAGCTGACGAACTTCGGCGTTTTCGTCGAGCTGGAGCCCGGCCTGGAAGGCTTGCTCCATATCTCGGAGCTGGCCGATCACAAGGTCGATAGCCCTGAGGAAATCGTCAACGTTGGGGACGACATCGAGGTGAAAATCCTCCGCGTCGACCGCAGCGATCGCAAGATCGGCCTGTCCAAGAAGAAGGCCGGTTGGAGCAAGGAAGAAATCGAAGCCGAGGAGACGAAGGCCGAAGGGGCTGCCCCTGGCACCCCGGCTGCCGCTGCCGCCGCCGCCGGCTCGACCAAGTCCGAGCTCAAGGGCGGCCTCGGTGGCGGTGGACCGCTCTTCTCCTTCGGTGGTCAGGAGTCCGGCGAAGCCGCCGAATCCGAGGCTTCCGCCCCTGCCGAGGCTCCGGCCGAATCGACCGAAGCCGAAACCCCGGGCGAAGCGGCCTCAGACGAATCGGCCGAAACCGAAGAAAAGGACTGATCCTCTCGGATCGCTGATCCTCAACAGAAGCCCGCCGGAAGCATCTGCTTCCGGCGGGCTTCGTGTTTTCACGCGCGTCCCAAAAGGAAGCCGACCCGCCCCCGCCACTCGCTCGCGGCGGGAACGGGCCGATCGTCGATCTCCGGTCGGTTCGGTTCGATCGGATCAGAGTTCGTTCAGGAACCCGAAGACGTCGTCATCGTCATCCGAGGCGAAATTGCCCTCGATGACCGAGTCGACGGCCTGGGCGAGGGCCCCCTCGGAGATGAACAGGCCGCCGCCGAGTCCCTCGCCGTCGTCTCCCTTGAACTCGCTCTCGCCGCCCTTGCCGGCGTCGGCGCGATTGCGGGTGACCTCGGTGTTGTTGAGTTCGAGTACCGAGCCCGGGGTCAGGAAGATCCCGCCGCCGAGGGCATCGCCTCCGTCACCGCTCTGGCCCCCGTCGCCCCCCTTGCCCCCGTCACCGCCGAGGGCGCGGTTGCGGTCGATCAGCGAGTCGACGACGACGGCAGTCCCCGTGAAGGAACCGAACGAGTTGATGATGATCGCGCCGCCGCGGGCGGTCCCGCCAGCGCCGCCTGCCCCGCCGCCGTCGCCTCCCCGACTACCCTGGCCGCCGAGGGCCTGGTTGCGATCGAGCAGGGCGGAGGTGAGCATCAAGGTCGCCCCGAAGTTGTTGATTGCCCCGCCCTCGGCACCGCCGCCGGCGCCGCCGGCGCCACCTTCACCTCCCCCATCACCGCCGGCGCCGCCGACGGCGGTGTTGCGGTCGAAGACGTCGCCGGTGGAGATGACGACGGCATCGGCCAACAGCGCGATCGCTCCGCCTGCCGCAAGCCCACCGGCGCCGCCGTCACCCCCCAGCCCGCCGGCGCCGCCGGTCCCGCCGATCGTCTCGTTCCGCACAAACCGGGAATCGACCGATTCGAGCAGGGAGAAGGAGATGGTGTAGATGGCCCCGCCCACGGCAAAGCCGCCGCTGGCCCCGTTGCCCCCCTCGCCGCCGGCGCCGCCGGCGCCCCCGATGGCGGTGTTGCGTTCCAGTTCCACCTGGTTCAAGGACGCTGCGGTCCGTGAACTGGTCCAGATTACACCGCCGAAGCTGCCGCCCCCGAAGCCGCCGTTGCCACCGGCTCCGCCTGGGCCGCCGGCACCACCCTGTGAGGAGTTGCGCGAGAAGTGGCTGTCGGAGAGCTCCAGCGTCCCATCCGGGTCGAGGACGATCCCGCCTCCAAAGCTGAGGCCGCCCGAGCCGCCGGGTCGTCCGAGCCCGCCGGCCCCGCCGTCGCCTCCCCGGGAGTGGTTCCGCTCGAAGCTCCCGCCGGCGACGATCAGCGTGGCTCTATCGTCGGCGAAGATCCCACCGCCGAGCCCGCTGACGCCGTTGCCACCACGGCCGCCGTCCGGGCCGCCGGCGCCGCCGTCTCCGCCAATCGCCTCGTTGAGCCGGAAGGTGGTGTCGGTGATCGTCGCGGTCGAAGAGGTGCCGACGGAGATGCCCCCGCCGAGCCCCTGACTGCCGCCGGCCCCATCGTAGAATTGATCGCTGTCCCCACCATCGCCGCCAAGAGCCCGATTGGCCTCGAAGAGCGAGGCGTCGACGGTCAGGCTTGAGAGAGAGCCCGCAAAGATCCCGCCGAGGTAGATGCCGCCGCCGAGCGCGTTCTGGGAACCCTGGCCGAAGAACCCGATGCCGGCCCCTCCGTCGCCGCTTTCGGCAACATTGGCCGCGAATCTGCTTCCAGTGACTGAGAGGGCATTTCCCCCCTCGGCGCTGATTCCGCCTCCCCGGCCGAAGCCGCCGGTGCCACCGGCGCCGCCGAGGCCGCCACCCCCACCGACGGCAAGGTTTTGCTCGAACGAACTCGCATCGACCTCCACGGACGAGCCGAACGACGCATACAGTCCACCACCCTGACCTGAGCCGCCGCTGCCGCCGAAGGAGAATGGTCCCCCCTCGCCGCCGTTGCCACCGAGGGCCTGGTTGGCAACGAAGATGGTGCCGGAGATGGTCAGCAGCCCCGACGGTCCACCGAAGTGGGCGATCCCGCCGCCGCGAGCGAACGAGCCCCCCCGGCCGGTGGAGTCGCTGTCGCCGCCGTTTCCGCTACGGGCGACATTCGTCGAGAAGAGGCTGTCGGAAACCGAGACGATCGATGCCTCCGTGAGGATCGCGCCGCCTTGGGCGAAGCCACCACCCGCGTTGAAGCCGCCGTCTCCCCCCAGGGCCTCGTTTGCAGTGAACTCGGACCTGGCCACGTCGAGCACCACGCCGACGGCGACAATTGCCCCTCCTCCCGACCCGTTGCCGTTGGAGAATTCGGGCGAGGCGGCCCCGAGCGCGGCGTTGCCCTTGAACGTGCTGTCGGCGATCGACACGTCGAAGCGATCGGCGAAGACGGCCCCGCCGAACGAGAAACCGTTGCCGGCGAAGGCCTGGTTCACCTCGAAGTGGCTGTCGGAAATCGAGGTCGGGCCTTCGGTGAGGATCGCCCCGCCCCTCGCGTCGAATCTGTCCGAGCTGACGGCTCGGTTGCCGACGAACGTGCTGCCGGCGACGTCGAGCCCGGCGCCAGAGTCGTTGAAGATCGCCCCGCCCGCGCCTCCGAAGAAGCCGACGGCCTCGTTGCCGTCGAAGGTCGAGCCGACGACGGTCAGGTCCGCATCCGAGCCGAAGTTCCAGATCGCGCCGCCCTGGGCGGTGAAGTCCTCGATCCGGTTGCCCCGGAACGTCGAGCCGTCGACGGTGACCGTGCCGAGGTTGGCGATGCCGCCCCCTCGCGGCGCCTCGTTCTCCAGGAAGGTGCTGTCGCTGATCGACACCGTCCCGATGTTCGAGAGGCCGCCGCCGAAGGTCGCGGCGTTGCCCCGGAAAGTGCTGTCGAGCACCGTGACCGAGCCCTCATTGGACAGCCCGCCGCCGGCGAACGCCGAACCGTTGATGACCTCCAGGCCCTCGAACGCCGCCTCGCTGCCGGCCGCCACGAAGAACACGCCGCTGAGGGACTGCCCGTCGATCGTCGCCGTACCGCCGGCCTCGGGGCGGATCGTCAGCGGACCGCTCGGGTCGTCGATCGCCAGGACACCGAGGTCGAGCGGGTAGGTCCCCACCGGCAGCTCGATCGTGTCGGCCCCGGGGTTCGAGGCGGCCAGGTCGATCGCCTCCCGGAGGCTGGTCACGCCATCGTCGCCAACCACGTCGTCGAACGTGTCGACGAGGATGGTCAGCAGGGTCCGCCGCTCCAGCGCCTCGAGCCGGGGCGATCGTCGCCCGGCCGAACGATTCCCGAACGAACGTCGATCCGCCCCTCCGCTCGATCGCCTTCGACGAGCGGACGAGTCCCGGCCCGGAATCCTGAAATCCATCGAAGCAACTCCTCGGTGATCATGATGAAGGACCGCCCGAGAGGCGTAGGCGGGCGGCCTCTCAACGGCCGCCGCCCCTCGTGTGAAGAGAGCCCGACCGCCCTTCGCCTCGGCTCCCCCCGCTTCAGCACGGGAGGCAGACGTCCGTTCGCGGCAGGCCTTGATGCCTCGTCCCGCGTCTGGGTTGGCAAGGGCAGGCCAGTTCACCTCCCGGTCGGCTCGAGCGACGATCGGGCGAAGACATGTCCGATCGAACAAGCCCGTACCTTGAATCCTGCGGCGTCGGGTGAATGGTTACACCAGATGTGGGGATTTTTCGCCTATTCCCCGAAAAGTACGTTGCAGCACTCTCCTTTGGTTCTGGTCAACCGTTCAGAAGGTGTTGTACGGAAGAACCTCGCCCGGTCGGTCGATGCGCTCTGAGATCGTTGCCGAGGGACACCGATTCGCCTGGAGACTGCTCCGTAACGGCGAATTTGGACCGGCTTGGTAAAATGGGAAGCAGCGCCCTCTCAGCCGATCCCGAATCCGCATCCATGTCCTGCATCATCACGCTGGACCTGAACCACTCAATCCCACACGCCTCCCGGGAATCGAACGCCGAGTTCCACAACGTTCCGCCGGCTCGCTCCGGGATCCGCTTCGCCCTCGTAGACCAACTCCAAGAATCAAGGCTCCAGGTCATCCCGTCTCCAGTACCCCATACTCCCCCGCACAATCCGCAAAATCGGAAAAGCCTGAACAATTCGTCTTTCCCAGGCATCCTATTTTCACAAGACCCCTTCAAATTCCCACTCCTCCTGGACGATAATGTTTTCGAACCGCGAATCGATCTCGACTGGAGCGTCTGGCTGACGCATCGAGGGTGTTATTCCGGCAAAGGGAATGACGCGTCTTGGTGCCGGCTCTTGGGCTCGGGAGGGAGGGATGCGGGGTCGGTGGTGGCGTGGAACGAAGGCAATCGGGGCTGGCTGAGAGTAGCCGGTCGATTGCGTTCGGACCGGCGCTCCGGCGGCTTCAAGGCGGGGGAGAAACACCGTCCGGTGCAGACCGCAGCACCAGAGTGACCGACGCGAGAGGGACCTTCATGGCTCGTATTCGACGACACCGACGCGACGTGGTTCAGAGCCCGCTGGAGACCTATCTCCGGGAGATCAACGAGGTCAGGCTGCTGAGCGCCGAGGAGGAAAAGGAGCTCGCCCACCGCATCTCTCGGGGAGACAAGGATGCTCGGGATCGCATGATCCGTGCAAATCTTCGGCTGGTTGTGAACATCGCCCGGCACTACACGGGCAAAGGCTTGTCGCTCCAGGACTTGATTGAAGAGGGGAATCTCGGCTTGCTCCGAGCCGTCGAGGGCTTTGACCCGTCGATGGGAACCCGATTCAGTACCTATGCCAGCTACTGGATCAAGCAATCGATCAAGCGAGCCCTGGTCAACACGGCCAAGCCCATCCGGATTCCGGCCTACATGGTCGAACTGCTGTGCAAGTGGCGCAGGATGCAGGCGGAGCTTCAGGACCGCCTGGGACGGTTGCCGACGGTGGAGGAGATCGCCGCCGCACTGGAGCTTCCCAAGAAGAAGCTGGCGATCGTGAAGAAGGCCATCAAGGTCTACAACCTTGTGCCTCAGACCGATCAGCCCGAGAACGGCTGGAGCCTGGGAGAGATGCTCATGGATGAGCGGACCCGGGCTCCCGATGTCGAGATGCTCGAGGCCGACAATCTGAAACTGGTGATGCTGCGGCTCGACGCGATGGACAAGCGCGAGGCGACGGTGCTCCGGATGCGGTTCGGCCTGAACGATGCGCCGCCGAAGACTCTCAAGGAGATTGGCGAATCGCTCGGTCTGACCCGCGAGCGGGTCCGTCAGATCGAAAACGAAGCGCTGGGCAAGCTTTCGGCCTCGTTTATGGCGGATTGATCGGTCAGAGTTGCCCGACCTTGGGTGATTGCTCCGATCGACAGACTCATTTCAAACGCCGAACGGCCGACCCCTCGCCCGGGTCGGCCGTTCGCATCATGAGTCGGTCGTAACGGTCTGAGGTCTCGATACGTACGGTTCCGAGTGTTCGGGAGGCAGCACACCCCTCCCGAACCTCTGGTCCCTGCCGCCCTCAAGAGACAATACGGCGGCGATGTCGATGGTAGAGCAAGGCGGCTCCACCGCTGAGCAAGACGACGATGGTCGTCGGCTCGGGAATCGGGAACGGCTCCGGAGAGTTGTAGGAGCGGATATTGCTCACCGGCTTCAGCCCGGTGAAGTCATTATTGAAGGCTCCTTCGAAGGTGCTTTCGAGCAGCGGGGTGAACTCCATGTAGGCGGTATCGCCGAAGTATCGGGCGAGTTCACCGCCGGTCACTTCGATCTCGACGTCGAACATGTCCAGGCCGATCGGGGCCGAGGGACTGCCGAAGTCGAGCCAGCCGAACTTGGTCGGGGTGCCCTTGAGGAGCAGACCGTCGAAGGTCTGATCTCCCGCAACGATTCGGCCGTACAACTCGTAAAGGTTTGACGGGTCGGAAACGATGTTCCCGCTCGCATCAAGATTGAGCACCAGTCGCTGAGACTTGTTGGAGCCGTCGGCATGTTCGATCGGGAACGACGTGGTCTCGTCTCCGGCGATCTCCCACGGCGTGTTGGTCATGGTCAGAACGCCTCGCTGGGACGCTTCATCAAAGTCGTATTCAATCCGACCGTTGATGGCGGCGGCGAGGACGTCGGGGAACGCGAGCTTCGGGTCAGTCCGAATTAGGTTGGCCTCGGCAGGACTGCCGATCAGGGCAGTCACTCCGGTGATCAACCCAAAGACGGCGACGTAGTGACGCATCCGGTGCATGGAAACTCCTTCGGTCCGATCGCGTCGGGGGTAGCCCGCTCGGACCTCACACTTGCAACGCTCGCCATCTCATCCCGTCTCGCACCCATCCTCTGGTACGATTGACGGCGGGAGGATCGGCGATCTTTCCATCTGCGGTCCGCGTGGCGATCCAGTCCGTTGTGCCCGAGGGCAGCCGAGGCATTCCCAACGATTGTGCGTCGTCGGAAGTCGAAGGCGGGACGGTCGCTTAGGAAGTTAAGCTCAATCAGGTTGTGCGCCCGACCCCGGCATCGGAGCCATCGGGTCGTACTCCGGATCTCCGGGAGCAATCTGACGCGGCCCGGCTCTCCCGGATTCCGCACCGTCGCCCCAAAGACGCGGCGAACGATACTCAGGCCCGGGAAACCTGTCAACGGGGAATTTCCCTTCCTGTTGATCCAAGTTTCCTGGGTCGCCGGCCGGATGATTCAGCCCGGGTCAGGCTCTCTGGTCGAGAAGCGTTTCCCACCGCCGCCCGGCTCCCTGAATGGAACGGAATCCGTTACCATCAACCCCCGGATGTCGACCGTTGGTTTCCTTCTGCTGAGGCTCTTACAATGCTCGCGGACGACGTGGCCCGTCTGCTCGACGAGATGGGCACGCTCCTGGAACTCCAGGGGGAGAATCCGTTCCGATGCCGGGCGTATCACACGGCCGCCGATGCCGTACGGGGGGTCGGGGGTGATCTGCTCGACATGGTCTCCTCGGGTCGCCTGGCGGCCGAGGTGCCGGGCATCGGCGAGACGATCCAGTCCAAGATCACCCAGCTGGTGACGACCGGCCGGCTGACGGCTCTGGAGGAGCTTCGCGAGCAAATGCCGGCGGGCCTGGTGGCCTTGCTTCGGGTCCCTGGACTCGGGCCGAAGAAGATCAAGGCGTTGCACGAAGCGCTTGCGATCACCAGCCTGGCCGATCTGCGACGTGTGGCCGAATCGGGGGCGATTGCCGGGTTGAAGGGCTTCGGGGCGAAGACGCAGCAAAAGATCCTGGAAGGGCTGGACTTCGTCGAGTCCTCGGGCGACCGTATCTTGCAAAGCACGGCGTTGCGCCTCGTGGCTCCGATCGTCGAGGCGGTGCGCAAGGCTCCGGGAGTGGAACAGGTTGAGGTCTGTGGCAGCCTTCGCCGTCGCCTGGAGACGATCGGCGATCTCGACGTCCTGTTCGCGGCGGACGACCCCGCGCCGGTGCTTGATCGGTTCGTGGCGCTTCCGGAGGTGGCCGGCGTGCTCGCTCACGGTCCGACCAAGGCAAGCGTTCGTCTGGCCGGGGGCGTACAATGCGACCTCCGAGGGGTGACGCCCGAGCAGTTCACGTTCGCCCTGCATTACTTCACCGGATCGAAGGCGCACAACATCGCCATGCGGCGTCGGGCGATCGCCCGGGGGCTTCGGCTCAATGAATACGCCCTTGAAGGCTCCGAGGGGCCGCTTGCCTGCCGATCCGAGGCCGAGCTGTTCGAGGCGCTCGGGCTGGACTTCATTCCTCCCGAACTTCGGGAAGATCACGGCGAGTTCGACCTGGCCGAGCGCGGGCCGATTCCCCCGTTGATCGAGCGAAGCGACCTGCGAGGTACCTTTCACTGCCATACCGACTGGAGTGACGGCGGCAATACCTTACTCGAAATGGCCGAAGCCGCCCGCCAGCGCGGCCTGTCGTATCTTGGGATCGCCGATCATTCCCGATCGGCCGGCTATGCCAATGGGCTGAGCATTGACCGGGTCCGTCGCCAGTGGGACGAGATCGACGCTCTGAATGAGACGTTTGGCCGCGAGTTCCGTTTGTTCAAGGGAATCGAGTGCGACATCCTGCCCGATGGCTCGCTCGACTACCCGGACGAGGTGCTCGAAGGCTTCGATTACGTCGTCGCCAGCGTTCATTCGAGCTTTGGGCAAGCTCGACAGGTGATGACCGATCGGATCGTCCGGGCCGTGCGGCACCCGTTGGTCACGATGCTTGGGCATCCGTCGGGTCGGCTCCTGCTCCGTCGAGACGCGTATGCCGTCGATCTCGACGCGGTCATCGACGCGGCAGCCGAGGCCGGGACAATGATCGAGATTAACGCCAACCCGCATCGTCTTGACCTCGATGCCCCGCATGCCCGCCGGGCTCGTGAGCGCGGGATCACACTCGTCATCAATCCCGACGCCCACGCCACCGGGGGCCTCGATGACCTGGAGTTCGGTATCGGTGTGGCCCGTCGCGCCGGTCTGAGCCCGGAGCATGTTTTGAACACGGCGAACTGCTCGGAGGTGGCTCGACGACTCAAAAAAACCTCATCAAGGTGACTGAACGCGACAGTTCTTCGGGATCGAGTGATCGGCGTGATCTTGCGGGTCAGGCCAGGCCTTCTATAATGCAGACAGGTGAATCCACAACGACGACGGAAATCACGATCGAATCGGGAGATGATGACGGTTGGTCCGTGAACGTCATCTCCGGACGATGATGTCACAACCGCCAGGACGACCGGGGCGTTCGCGTTGCGCTCCTCCCGAAACGCGTTGCGGGTGTTCCGACCGTCGACGCTCGCAATGCCCTTGTTGCTCGATCGCCCGAACGGGTCACATCGACCCTCACGAATGAGATTCGCGCCATGGCATTACCGAAATCGGATCAGCCTGATCGGCGATACTTCACGGTCGAGGAGGCCAATCGCGCCTTGCCGCTTGTGCGGGCGATCGTGGCCGACATCGTTCGTCAGTGGCAGGTCGTCAGTGACCTGGAACAACGCCTGACCCCCGTGCTCGATCGTCGTCGGACCGCTCGGCCCGAAGACGACCCCTACGACGCGGAACTGGAAAGCCGACGCGCCGAACTTGCGACCGAACAGGCGGCCTTCCGGCGCTACCTGCACGAGCTGGAAACGCTCGGCGTCGAGCTGAAAGGGGCCCACAACGGCCTCTGCGATTTCCCGAGCCTCAAAAACGGCCGCGAGGTCTACCTGTGCTGGAAGCTCGGCGAGCCCGAGGTCTCTCACTGGCACGAGCTGCACTCGGGCTTCTCCGGCCGTCAGCCGATCGAGAGTGACGAGCCTTCGACCGCGGCTCATCCGGTGTAAGCCTGCCGATCGACGACAGTTTCCCTCATCGTCGAGACCGAGCCGATGGCGCAACGACGATCCCGGTTGATCCGGCGCGGGGTCGCTTCCGCGATGCTCGCGGTTCTGATCGGGTCGGCGATCACCTGGCTGGTCACCCGGGAATGGCTTCCGCGAACCTTCCGGATTTCCTCAGGCCAGGTCGAAGGCCGCTACCATGAGTTCGCCCGCCGCCTTGGTCCGGCTATCGAGGCACGGCTCGGACGGCCCTCGGAGGTCCTCCCCTCCGAAGGATCACTCGCCAGCCGGGAACTCCTGCTGGCTGACGACTCCGATCGTCGCGCCGATCTGGCGATTCTTCAAGGTGGCTCCGTCCCGCTCCGCGGCCTGACGATGATCGCCCCACTCTTTCCCGACGTGGTGCACGTCGTCGCTCGGGCCGATCGGGGGATCGAGACGATCGAGGACCTCCGGGGGCGTTGCGTCTCGGTCGGAGAGCCGGGGTCGGGAATGCAGGTCAGCGCGCAACACCTGCTCGATCACTATGCGATCGAACTCGACGCCCGATCGGTCAGCTTCGACTCACTTGCGTTCGACGACGAACTGGACGCGGCCATCGTCACGACCAACTCCAGCAATCGCGCGCTGCGACGATTGCTGGCCGGGGGACAGTACGTCCTCGTTCCGGTCATCGACGCCGACGCGATCGCCCTGATCCATTACCATTACCACGCGATCACCATTCCTCGGGGCCTGTTCTGCGAGTCGCCCCGCATTCCCGCCGAGCCGGTGCCGACGGTCGCCACGACCGCCTTTCTCGCCACGAGGGCCGATGCCCCCGCCCGACTGGTCGAGGAAACCCTCGAAGCCCTATACTCCGAGATCGGCCCCTGGGACTTCCCCGACCTGATTCCTCGTTCCCGAGCCCTCGACTGGCACCCGGCTCCGATGCACCCGGCGGCCCGCTCGTTCTTCGACCCGTTCGATCATCTCGGCTGGACGGCCACGGTGCTCGAATCCCTCTCAGCGCTCAAGGAGTTGCTCTTTGCAATGGCCGCCGGTGCGTACCTGCTCTGGGACCGCTGGCGACGCGTCCGGGAGCGCGAGAAACAGGAGGAGGTTCGTGTTCAGAAGGAACGCCTCGACCTGTTCCTCGAACAAACCGCCGCAATCGAGCGCGAGCAGATGGATACCGACGACCCCCGCCGTCTCCGCGAGCTGCTCGACCGCGTCGTCCGCATCAAGCTCCACGCCCTCTCCCAGTTCACTCACGAAACGCTCCGAGGCGATGGCACGTTTGCGCTGTTCCTGCTCCAGTGCAACAACCTGACCAACGTCATTCAGCTCAAGATCGTCATTGCCACCATGCGCCAGCGGCGATGACCGGCCTGGCCCTCTCGAACGGGTCCGATCCCTCCCGCTCGGGCTCGGGAATCGCTACACTTGGTCCGGTCATCGCGACCGAGACGACTCTCGACGGGAGGAGCGACGATTTCCATGCGGCGAGTGGTGACGATCGATGGACCGGCCGGATCGGGAAAGAGTACCGTGGCCCGGATCGTGGCCGAACGGCTTGGCTGGCGGCTGCTCGACACGGGGGCGATGTACCGATCGGTCGCGCTGGCCGCCTTGAGAGCCGGAATCGACCTGGCCGACGAGGAGGCTCTCGGCACCCTGGCCAGTCGAATCACCGTCTCACTGCCTCCTGGCCAGGTCCTGCTCGACGATCAGGATGTGACCCAGGCGATCCGCACGGTCGAGGTCACGCGCGTCACCCGCTTCGCCGCCGAGAACCCCAAGGTTCGCCAGATCCTGGCCTTCTGGCAACGGGCCTTCGCCGCTGAGAATGACACGATCACCGAGGGCCGTGATCAAGGTACGGTCGTCTTCCCCGACGCCCCTTGCAAGTTCTTCCTCACCGCCGACCCGAACGAACGGGCTCGCCGTCGCCATGCCGAATTTCTCGATCGTGGTGAGTCCATCTCCTTCGACGAGGTGCTCTGCGACCAGCAGCGACGCGATGCCGAAGACACCGAACGCACCCTCGCCCCGTTGCGTCCGGCCGAAGACGCCACCCTGATCGACACGACCGGCCGGACCATCGAAGAGATCGCCACCATCGTCGAGGCCGCGGCCCGGCGCTGCTCGGGCGAGGCATCCCTCCCGGAGCCTCCACAGTCATGACCGCCCCCGACTCGTCCCGCCGTCGCGAACCGGACGACATTCCCCGGTATGATCGCTCGTGGATTCGACGGGTCGGCTACCGCATGACTCAGTGGATGATTAGAGGATTCGAGGCGTGCTACGGTGGCCTCCGCGTGTCGGGGCAGGAGAATGTCCCGGAACGCGGAGCCGCCTTGCTCATCTCGAACCACCTGAGCTTCTGGGATGTCCTGGTCCTCGGCAGTGGGATTCGCCGACCGGTGAACTTTGTGGCGCGATCATCGTTGTTCACGCCGAAATTCGGGGGCTTCCTCCGCTTCTACGGTGCCTTTCCGATTCAGCGAGACGGCTTCGGATCGCAGGGGTTCAAGGAAACCCTCCGCCGCCTCAAGGCCGGGGGCATCGTCACCTTCTTTCCCGAAGGAACCCGATCGCCCGACGGCACACTCCAGGAATTGAAACCCGGGATCGCCGCTCTGGCGACCCGAGCCCACGTGCCGATCATCCCGGCCGGGATCGCCGGCACCTTCGAATCATGGCCCCGCGATCAACGCTTTCCCCGACCTCACCCGCTTCGCCTCCACCTCGCGCCCAGGATTGCCCCTGAGGAACTGGATGGACTCTCGCCTGAGGACGCGACCCAGTTGATCCGGGAACGACTCGAACAGGCCATTGCGACGGCTCAGCAAGCAATGCCCCCCCACCGAAGGCGGGCGAAAAAGGACTTGTGAACTCCTTCGGAAAATTCCGGTTGGCCGAGAAGAGCCGTTCGGGTAAAGTCCCTCGCCGGCCGGATGGCCTCGCCACGTCTTCCGATCTCCCTCTGTTGAGCCTTCTGATCGCGCGGCCCGAATTCCGAACCGGCCGATCCCCGGAATCGACCCGGGTGAGTCGCAGGGCGAGCACGATGGCTCGCGCCCTCACCCGGACACCCGGCCCGGGGCGGACCCTCCCTCGGCATAGGAGATCGCCATGCGACGCCCTTCGACGTCGCGCCGCCCCGGTCCTGCGGGTCTGGCCCTGGCCGTTGCCGGCCTGGCCCTCGCGACCGGTTGCACGCACAATCATTATTATGGGACCTCCCCGGCCTATGTGGTTCCGGGAGAAACCGTCATTCTCGACGACGTTTGCGAGATCCCCAGCCGGGTCGTCACGCAAAGCCCCTCGCTGGTCGCCCGGGCCGACGCCCCGCGGTCGTCCGTCTCGTCCGAGCCGGACCTGGTGACCAGCAACTCCCGATCATCCTCTCGGGTGGTCATTAGTCGTCCCAGCTCCGGCCCGATGGCCGGTGGCGGTTGGAATCCGCTCGGACGCAATCCGAGGCTGGTGACGACCGAGGTCCAAGGCGGAGCCGACGCGTCGCTCGTCCGTTGATCGATTTCCGGCCTCAGCCCGGTTCGACTTGCGATCATCGTTCGAGGACTCCCCGATCCCCGAGGAGTACGTCACGTCCATGCCCCGTCGTCGAGACTCGTTCCAGGCCACGCGTTGCCTGATCACCGGAGCGTCCTCCGGCATTGGAGCCGCCTTTGCCCGGCTGCTGGCCGCCGATGGTGCCCGGCTCGTCGTGACCGGCCGATCGGCCGATCGCCTCGCCTCGGAGGTCGAGCACCTGAAGGACGCCGGTGCCTCCGCCGATCAGATCCTTGCCGTTCCCGCCGACCTGACCGATGCTGACGATCGCCGGAAGCTGCTCGATGCCACGTCCGAGCGGTTCGACGGCGCCCTCGATCTGGTGATCAACGCCGCCGGGGTCGGGGCCTATGGGCGGTTCGAGTCGCACGCGCCTGCGGTCATGCGTCAGGTCTTCGAGATCAACGTCTTCGCCCTGGCTGAAATGTGCCGAGCGACCTTGCCGATGCTTCGCCGAGGCGATCGTCCCTCGTTGCTCAACATCGGCTCGATCGTTGCCCGACGCGGCTTGCCCGGTCGCCCGGAATACTCGGCCAGCAAGTTCGCCGTCGCCGGCCTGACCGAAGCCCTTCGCGCCGAATGGACGATCGACGGCATCCACGTCATGCTCCTGAACCCCGGTTTCACGACCACCGGGTTCGAACGCAACGTGGTTGTCCACACCGCCATATACAAAACGGAATCCGAGCGGAGTATGACCCCCGACGCCGTCGCCCAGGCCGGGCTTCGCGCCTTACTCCGTGGCCGCCGCGAGCTGACCCTGACCGCCCGAGGACGCTTGCTCCTCGCCGTCAACCGCGTCGTTCCCGGCTTCGTCGACTGGGGCTTCGGCCGCTGGACCCGCCGCCTCTACGCCGACGCCCCCGCCCTCGCCGCCGCCGAGCAACGCTCGACCGATCCCTCGCCACCCGACTCGTCTTCCGCGTGAGAATTTGCCATCAGCCTCCCTCTCTCGCTAGAATAACGTACTTCTCACTCCTTCGGGCGATTAGCTCAGCTGGTTAGAGCGCCTGTTTTACACACAGGATGTCGGGGGTTCGAATCCCTCATCGCCCATTCGCCCGTCTGGTCGCCTTCACTCCCCTCGCAACGAGGGACGCATCACCAGGAGGGTGATGAAGGGAGGCGCAGTTGACGATGGTGACCCTCGGAAACGCAGCGATTGTCACGGGAGCAGGGTCGGGAATCGGCCGGGTGACGGCCCTAGCGTTGCTGGGGGAAGGCTACTCGGTCGCGCTCGCGGGACGACGAGCGGAGGCCCTGAAAGAAACAGTCGAACGCGCCGGGGAAGCGCGATCGCGGGCGATCGCCGTCCCGACCGACGTGACCGACCCCGATTCCGTCCGGGCACTTTTTGAGGTTACACACAGGGCCTTTGGTCGCATTGACCTGCTCTTCAACAATGCGGGGACGGGGGCTCCGGCCGTTCCGCTCGAAGACCTGACGCTCGATCAGTGGCGCCGCGTGATCGACGTGAACCTGACCGGCACGTTCCTTTGCACTCAAGAGGCGTTTCGATTCATGAAACGCCAGGAACCGCAAGGGGGGCGGATCATCAACAATGGATCGGTTTCGGCTCACGTGCCCCGGCCCGATTCAGCACCCTACACGGCGGCGAAGCACGCCATCACAGGGATGACCCGATCGACCGCCCTCGATGGTCGCGCGTTCGGCATCACGTGTGGTCAGATCGACATCGGCAACGCCGCCACCGAGATGACCGCCCGTATGCAGGGCGGTGTTCGCCAGGCCAACGGCTCCATCGCCAACGAGCCGACCATCGACCCCGAACACGTCGCCCGAGCCGTCCTCTACATGGCCAGCCTGCCGCCGGAGGCTAATGTGCTCTTCCTGACCGTCATGGCCGCCGGGATGCCGTTTGTCGGCCGGGGCTGACGGGCGCATCCACACGTCATCGCTGAACCTTCCGGGAATGATCGACGCGTGCGACGATCACGCTCCCGGAAGATTCGTGGTTCAATCGAGGTGATCATCCCTGGAAGCGTTGCGATCCGTTCGCCGAGCGGTGCGGTCCGTAATCGACCGTCACCACAATGGGGAGGGTCTGGTGCGGTCCGCCGAGTAGCGCCGACGAGGCGGCCTGAGGGCTCGCGGCGATCGGGAAGGAGACCGGCACGGCGCGGGAACGTCGCGTCGCCAGGACCTCGACCAACTGTCTGACACGCTCGTTCGGCAGGAACGACGCACAGCCGACCAGCATGATCAAGCCGAACGTCCACATGCCCAGACAGGCACCGATCCCCAGGTGCATCGCCGTACCTCCGGCGAGCATCACCGGCCGCCAGTTTCGATTCCAGATCAAGGCGCAGAAGAAGATTTCCCAGAGGATCGTCGTGTGGGTTGCGACGTTGATCAACAGGGGATGCCCGGCCAGCCAGGTCATGTCCATCGACTGATATTCGAGATTCGCGAAGGCAAGCCACATTGCCTCGCCGTTCCACCAGGCCAGCCCCTGGAGCTTCGAAACACCGGCGAAGAAATAAATCGTGCACATGTGGATCTGGATGAGACGCTGCCCCAGGTTGGCCCGAGCGCTGGGGGCGACGTCCTCGATCCCTCGGCGACGGGCTCGCCAGCGGTCGATCGAGACGGCGCGGCCGGCATCGCCGATCGTCAGATACAGCGTGAGCATTACATTGATTTGATCGAGGCCGAACAGGGCCTCGGGCGTTCGGTGGGCAAACGAAATGGCCACGATCAGGGAGAGGACCGAGGTCACTCGCGTGCAGAGCCCCACGGTGAACATCGCCAGAATGAGGATCGAGATGCCGTAGGCGGTCCACATCCAGTCGGGTTCGATCCACCACCAGAAGGAGTAGGCGAACTGGTATTCCTGAAGCGTGCGGACCAGTTCGACGCTCAGCCAGGCGTCGGGCCCGAAGAAATCGTTGAGAGCCAGGCCCCAGACGGCGTGGGTGTAGAGCAACATCAAGCCGGCGAGCACGCGAAGCACACCGAGCAATGTCGGGTCGGCCGGGGAGAACCAGAATCGGTCCCAGCCTTCGGACATCGTCCGCAGGCGATCACGCACGGCCCCGATGGCAAGGCTTAGTCCTCGTCCCATTGGTACACCCCCAGCGGTTGCTCGACGTAACTGGCCGGGTCATCCAGGCGAACCCCTTCGAGAACCATCTGCCGGGTCGGCAGGTAGTGGGTGATCTGCGACAGGCTCACCCGATCGGCGCCGTACTTCGTCCCGATGTGGCGAGCGAAGGACTGGTGCCAGAGCTCGCGTAGCTCGGGATCGGTTCCCGCCATGTGCTCCGAGAGCATGAAGTGGCGGTGATAGAGCAGTCGCGGGCCGATTTCCCGGTTCGGGATCCGGCCGGTCACGACCGTACCGTCTTCCCGCTCCGCCACGTAGCCGAGTAAGGTGCTCTCGGCCGGTTCGGGGGCGAAGAAGTGGTAGCCGTGGTTCAAGAAGAGCAGTTGCAAGTAGGGGTGGACAATCTCCCAGCCCGTTTGGGCGAGGGCCGACGAGGGGGCAACCGAGGCCGGGGCGATGATGATCGCCGAGACGTGCAGCACGAGCCAGAGGTTGACCGCCCACCGGAGCGATCGTCGCCCGATCCGTCGAGGGGGAGGGCCGGAGTCGATCTCCCGCCCATCTGCGTCTTGATCGCGATTGCGATCCGAATCGACGTCCATATCGAAACCTCCGTGATCGATCCGATCCAGTCCCTTGCGAGACGACCCGAACCCGGGGACTCACTCGATCGTCTTGCGACGGAACCGAGGTCGAGCCGCCCGGGTCGGGTCCATTCTCAACGATCACTCACAAACCGATCAGCGACCGGCGAGAATGACCGAGCCGTCGAGGTTGACGGCCACGTTGACCTCTTCACCCGGGTTGACCCGAGCTTCAACCGTCTCGGTGACGATCTCGCCGTTGCGTTCGAGTTCGACCCGAACGTTGGTGACGAAAATTTCTCCCTCGGCGATCGGCGGGGTGACGAACCGACGCTCAGCACCGGTTAGCGTCATCAGCTGATCCTGGAGATACACCTTGGCATCGGCCGGAACCGTGATGTTCAGCACGCCGTTCTGAGAAACGGGCACATACTGAGGAGCGGCCTGCGGAGCAGCAATCGGAGCTGCGGCCGGAGCGGCGTAGTATCCGCCGGTCGAGCCGTACGATCCGCCGCTTGAAGCGTAGCCACCGCTCGACCCACCGCTGGAACCATGCGATCCGCCGCTCGATCCACCGCTAGAGCCGTGGTGCTTCGAGAAGAGGCCACCACCGTGCGATCCACCGCTCGACCCGCCGCTCGATCCGTGGCTCGTCTTGGTCAGGCCACCACCGCTGGAGCCACCGCTCGACCCGCCGCTAGAGCCGTGATGCTTCTTGAACAGGCCACCAATGGACCCGCCGCTCGACCCACCGCTAGAGCCGTGGTGCTTCGAGAAGAGGCCGCCGCCGTGCGAACCACCGCTGGACCCGCCGCTCGATCCACCGCTGGACCCGTGGCTCGTCTTGAACAGACCGCCCCCGTGCGATCCGCCACTCGATCCACCGCTCGACCCGCCGCTGGAGCCGTGGTGCTTCGAGAAGAGGCCGCCGCCGTGCGAACCACCGCTGGACCCGCCGCTCGATCCACCGCTGGACCCGTGCGATCCACCGCTGGACCCGTGCGATCCGTGTCCGAACAGCCCAGCCAGTGCCACATGAGGGACACCAAGCGAAAGGGCTCCCAGGCAAGCCACTGAGTATGCCGATCGGCGAAGCAATGAGATCATCCCGAATGTCCTCCGCATATGCGAGTTGCGAACCGAAGAGTCCGACCCCGATGCCATCACAAACCACCAAGTCCGGCGACCGAGGGTGTCTGGTCGACGTTGACCCTCCGCGAGAAGGCCTCGTCTCCCCCAATCCACCCATTCCGGACCCGGTCGGAAGCTGCCCGACCTCGCCTCGACCACCAAGGCGTTCCGAGCTTGATACGGTGAGACAACCACCCCAGCATGTAGGGCGGAGGTCAGGACACCTTCGAGTTGTAAATCTGGGAAGCCTGGGTGCCCTGCACAGCTAGAAAATACGAGGACAATTGCGTTGAGTCAAACGTCTAGGTCAAGTTTGGTGAAAAAATTCCAAAAGCAAGCAAGGAAAGGGAGGCGGTCTCTTGGGTCTGAAGCGCAACCCTGAATGGTGATTCAGCCGGTCGGGGTGTGCGGCCAGAGATGGAAAACGACTCAAGCCTCGGCCTCGGTTCACCGGATCGGTCGACCCGGGTACGCAGCACGAGCGATCGCCCAAGGAACGCGACTCGATCGGAGCGGATTGCATCCCACGCTGTCGAACACAGGGCCGCCGCCCCTTGATTCCGTCAGGTGGTGAACGGTTCGGCGAGGGGGGCCGGAACGGGGCGGCTGGTGCGGGATTCGGGGTCGATGGTCACCAGCGTCACGACGGCATCGGCGGCGATCTCGCCGTCCGGCTTCCGAATTTCCTGCCGAAGCGCGAAGCTGGTCCGGCCGAGCCGCTCGGGGCGGGTGACGATGGTCAGCCGCTCCCCCTGGCGGCACTCCTTGCGAAAGTTGAGGCTCAGATTGACTGTGACCGTGATCGCCCCGAGGGACAACAGGGTGTCGTAGTCGAGCCCGTGCTGCTCATACCAGTCTTCCCGGCCCCACTCAAGATAGTCGACGTACTTGCCGTTATTGACATGTCCATTCACGTCGATTTCCGTCGGGCGAACGATGATCTCGATCGAGGTTTCCATCGGTCCTGGGTGTTCGGGTGCGTTGGGATGTTCGATCCGAGAGGACGCAGGCTCTTCCAGTGCGAAGGATGGACACTCATCGAAAGAAGGTGGGGAGAGACCGACCTTAGGCGCCCCGCCCCAATCGCGGATTCGCGTCTCGTTCCCTCAAGAATCCTCGTCTTCCGGGGAGAACTCGGCAAGAAACTGTTCCAGAGGGGGCCGTCGCAGGTGGTCTCCCGAGCGGAGTTGGAAGGCGGAGGCCACGGCCAGCAGGGTCGTCTCGTCGTAGAGCCGTCCGGTGAAGGTGATCGAGCCGGGACCGTCCCGACCGTCGATCTCCTTCATGCCGAACGGGAGGACAGCCGTCGGGTGGCCGGTCAAATTGGTCAGGGCCAGGTCGTCGGCGTCGCAAACGTATAGATCGACCGTCTTCATGAGATCGGCCATCGCTCGCATGAGCAGAGTACGGACCCGAGCGGCCCGAAGGTACTCAACCGCCGGGATGAACTGCCCGCGTCGGAAGGTGATTGGCCAGCTATTGAGCCCCTCGGTAATCCTTGCCCGAGTCAGGCCATCGAACACCGTGGCCGCTTCAGTACCGAGCATCAGGGTGATGCTCGACGTCGGGTACTGGTCAGGCAAGCTGATGGGAACGAGGCTCACGCCCAGCTCGCGCAAGATCGCCAACTCCGGTCGATCATCGGCCGGGCGCTCGGGATCGTCGAAGAAACCAACCCGCAGCTTCGGCAGACTGACCTTCGGAGGCCAGTCGAACGGCTGATCCACGGCCCCCGCGTCGAACCCGTCGGTGCCGTGGATCGCGTCGAGGATCAAGGCGCAATCTTCCAGCGATCGGGCAATCGGGCCGACCTTGTCCATCGTCCATGATAAGGTCATGCAGCCGTGTCGGCTCACCCTGCCGAACGTCGGCCGCAGGCCCGAGGCACCGCAGGCGCGACACGGCGAAACAATGCTGCCGAGGGTCTCGCTGCCAATCGCGAAACCGACCAGCCCAGCTGCCGCGGCAGAGGCCGACCCGGCCGACGAGCCGCTCGATCCGCGCCTCGGGTCCCAGGGGCTGTTGGTCCGACCGCCAAACCAGCGATCCCCCATTGCCAGCGCTCCGAGCGAGAGCTTGGCCACCATCACTGCTCCCGCCTCCTCCAAGCGGGCGGCCACGGTGGCCTTGGTGTCGAGCTCTTGATCCTTGAACGGCGGCGCTCCCCAACTCGTCGGGTAGCCGGGATAGGCCATCAAATCCTTGGCCCCCCAGGGAACGCCGTGCAAGGGGCCTCGGTACTGCCCGGCGGCCAGCTCTGCATCAGCGCGCTTCGCCTGTTCCCGGGCGGTTTCCTCGGTCAGCGTGACAACACACTTGAGCATCGGGTCGAACCGCTTGAGCCGGTCAAGATACAGCTCAGTCAGTTCGATCGACGAAACCTTCCGCGACCGGATCAAGCTTGCCAGCTCGGTCACGGGGAGGAACGCCAGGTCCTCGTCCGAGGCCGGACGCTCCAGCGCGTGCCAGTCGCTCGGCTCGGCCTGATTGCGGCGAATTTCGGCCGCGGGCCGCAGGTCCGGGTCGGGCAGGAACGTCAGGGCAGGGGGCACATCGTAGTCGACCGGCACGGCTCGTAATTGCCGAAAATCGGACAGCGCGCGCATCAGGGCACTGGAGATGCTCGCCCGCTCATCGTCGTTCAGTTCCAGGCCGGAGATCCACTCGGCCTGGGCGATCAGTTCGGGAGTCACCATCACTCCCTCGCCCACCCCGGCCGCCAACGCTCGGTGAAACGTCACCGAGCCGATTCCCAAGGCCCCCAGCGCCTTCAAGACCGCCCGGCGATGCATTCCTTCAGGCCGATCAGCCTCAGCTTGAACGTCATCCCCGGCCAGTTCACCGCAATTTCTGTGCGTCATGGGAGTCTTCGTGAAGAGGAACATGAACGGAAAATGGTCGAGGCGAACCATCGCTCGACACGGATCAATCGTTACAGACTGTTCAAAAATGTAATCAGATCCGCCAGGTCTTCCTCTCCGAGCGGTTCCTCAAGCTGATGCTGGTGATGGTTGAAGACGTCCGTGAGCGTGTTCGCCTGTCCGTCATGAAAGAACATCGGCCGTCGACCAACCCCCCGCAGCGACGGCGGGTTGAACGCGGTCTGGCCTTGCTCGTCGCTCAGGCCCACGTCGTACACCTCGGCCGAGGTGTAGACCGGCGGCGTGTGGCAGCGGTCGCATCGCATCGCTCGGAACAGATTCGCCCCACGCGCAACCGCCTCGGCGTCGTACGACGGGTGCTCCGGAGCGGTCAGGGCAGGGGGAGGCCCGAGCGACCGAAGATAGGCTTCGATCTCCTCCGCCTCGTCGTCATAGAGAGGATATCCCCTCATGCTTGAGGAAACCGACTTCTTGATTTGATCACCAAGAACCTCGATTCCCCCGTCCCAGGCCCAGGGCTTTGTCTCTCCGACGCCGAGCAATGAGAGAGTGCGCTTCGGCGTCCCGTACGAATCATCCCCGAGCGTGTCGGCCATCTGACCGTTCGCATGGCCGTCGGTGTGGCAACTATGGCAGCTCATCCAGCCGTCGTGCGAAAGCCTCGCATCGTAAAACCGCAACCGACCCCGGCGCACCGGGTCGGGCTCGGGGGTCGGGCCGAGAGAGATCGAGACCGGCTTCGCGCCATACGCCAGCGTAACGATCGAAACCGAATCGTCGAACGCATTGGCCACCGCAACCCGATCGTCCTCCGAAAGCCGGACCATCGCTACCGGCCGACGACCGACCGCGACCCGCTGCCCGATCGAGCTTCCTTCAGGGCCGAACGCCACCCGGTTCAGGCCGCCCAGGGCCACTGCGATCCGACCTCCGGGAATCGCCAGCACCCCGTTCGGGTCCCCCGCACCGTCCCCCACATCGCTCAGGTGCTGACGGGTGCTCGCCGCGTGCAGGTCGGCGTTGGGGTCGAGCAGGGCCGCTCTTGGAATCGTTCGCAGCATGCTGCCAATAAATCCGGCCCAGTGAATATCATTCATGTCGGTGCGCGCCGATCGATTCAATACCTGATGGGTGATCAGGATTCGATCTCCCTCGATGCTTTGCACCATTCCTCGGATGTTGTGCCCGGGGAGTTCCCGGACCGAAGCGAGCGCACCGACATTCCCGTCCACCACCGCCAGGTGTCCGCCGAACGCATCGGCCACGACCGCCTGACCGTCACCGATCGCCAGCACGTTCCTTGCTTCGAATGGCAACGGGACCGTGTGAACTACGCGCAACGGCCGATCAGCCTCACCCACCTCAAGGATCGTCACCGTTCTCGACCAGAGCGACGCGACAAACACCCTAGAGCCGTCCGGTTCGATTGCTACGCCCACCGGTGTGTCGGCAACCGCCACCCGAGCGATGACCGAAAGCTCTGGCCCCTCCACCCTCAACAAGACGGTCTGGTCATGCTCCTCATCGACCGTCAGCAAGAACCGCCCATCCGGCGTCGCCGCCAGGTCGGCAAGGGCCGCCCCCACCGGCTCCTCCGTCACGACCACACACCGTTGCGTGTCGATGACCGAGATCGTCCCGCTCCCCCGATTCGCTACGTAAAGCCACGATCCATCGAAGGAAACGGCCATCGCGACCGGCTCTCGCCAGCGAAGCTCCGGAGCTGCGGTCGAGCGATCAGACGGCTCGTGCGGCCGCGGATTCCCCGTGCCAGATGCAGGCGGGATGAGAAGGAGGAAGGGCGCGATCAGGGCAAATGCCCCGATCGACTCGGATCGCCAAGGGTTCATGCGGACGGGCTCCCTGGGGCCTTCGGTGCCATGGGTCAACCGGAGCGGGCCGTGTCGCATTCGATTCTATTCGGAAATCTCGCCCTTGCCCACGGATTCGCCTCTGAGCCCTCGCCGATCAGGCGATCCCAACACCGTCTGGCCGATTGCGTCAAGCCCGGCGATTCGCCACGATGGCGGGATCGCCGCTCACCTTGCTTCCCGAGGATCGACCCGGTTCGGCTGAGGACGCGGCGGCGGATCGGCCCCTATTCGACGCCCTCCTGAGACTCCATTGCCATGATTCGATGCGCCCCCCTGACGACTGCGAGTGTCGTCCTGCTCCTCTTCGTCTGTCCGCTTCTTCACGCGCAAACATCGCTCGACGATCGCCTGGAACCGTTGCTCCAGTCGCATCAAGGGAAGGTCTCTGTCGCCGTCGAGCATCTGGAGTCGGGCGATTCGTACCGCAAGGACGCCGATCGACCCATGCCGACGGCCAGCCTGATCAAGTTCCCCGTCATGGTCGAAGCCTACCGCCAGGCTGCCGAGGACGGACTCGACCTGAATCAGGCCATCACCCTGATCGACGACGACAAGGTTCCCGGTTCGGGAGTCCTGACGTATCACTTCTCCGAGGGGGCCTCGTTCCCGCTCCGCGACGCGATCCGCTTGATGATCGCCTACTCAGACAATACCGCAACCAACCTCGTCGCCGACGCCGTCGGCCTGAAGGCGACCGCCGACACGATGGAGCGCATGGGACTGCCCAACACCAAGCTTCATTCGAAGGTCTACCGCCGCGATACTTCCGTCTTCCCCGACCGCAGCCCCGAGTTTGGCCTCGGCAGCACCACCGCCGACGAGATGATCACCCTGCTCAAACAGCTTCACGCCCGCGAGCTCGTCAGCGCCGATGCCTCCGAGCAAATGTACGAACACATGCTCAACTGTCAGGATGACAAGCTGTTCAAGCGGTTCCTTCCCTCCGGCACGAAGGTCGCGCACAAGACCGGAGCCGTCAGCCAGGTTCGCACCTCGGCCGGTATCATCGAAACTCCCGGCGGCCCCGTTGCCCTCTGTGTGTTGACCTCCGAGAACGAAGATACCCGCTGGACCGACGACAACGCCGCCGAACGCCTCATCGCCCGCGTCGCCCAGGAGGTTTACAACCACTTCAACCGCTTGCCCGAAGACTCTCAACCCGCTGACAACGCTTCCGAGACAATCCGCTTCGGGGCCAACGGGCCGGCCGTCGAGGCGCTCCAGCGACGGCTCAATGCCGCGCTCGATCCTTCGCCCGGCCTCTCAGTCGATGGTGATTTCGGCCCAGCCACCCAGTCGGCCCTCATCCGCTTTCAAGGCCTTCGGAACCTGCCCACCAGCGGCAATGCCGACCCGGAAACGCTCGCTGCCCTCGGTACCGAACCCCTCGAAGACCCGCCCGTTCCCTCTCCTGAGGAGGTCAACAACCAGGTCGAGGAACAGGCCGAGCCCGACCCGATCGACGGGCCTCCCTTCGTCACCGCCAAGGCCTGGGCCATCATCGACGCCGACTCTGGCGAACTGCTCGGCGGCGACAATGAAGACACGGCACTCGACATGGCCAGTACGACCAAGATCATGACCGCCCTGGTCGTCGTCCGCCTGGCTGAAGCCGACCCGAGCATCCTCGACGAGGTCGTCACCTTCTCCGAGCGCGCCGACCGCACCAACGGCTCGACCGCTGGCGTTCGGGCTGGTGAGCGCCTGACGGTCCGTGAACTGCTCTACGGCCTGATGCTCCCTTCTGGCAACGACGCCTCCGTCGCGCTTGGCGAGCACTTCGGCGCCCGAGTCGGCCCGATCGAAGACGACCCGCACGAGGTCGACCCGCTCCCTCGTTTCGTCGCCGCCATGAACCGCCTGGCCATTGAGCTGGAGTTACCCGACACCCGCTTCGCCAACACGCACGGCCTGACGGCTCCCGGACACCACGCCAGTGCCGTCGATCTCGCCCGCCTGGCTCGGGTCGCCCTGGATAACGAGCTTTTCGCCGAGATCGTTTCCACCCGCCGCCGCGGCTGCACCCTGTTCGACCCCGACGACTCGCCGCGCAACGTCCTCTGGAACAACACCAATCGGCTCTTGCCGACCGAGGGCTACGACGGCGTGAAGACAGGCACCACCAGCGCCGCCGGTGCCTGTCTCGTCGCCCGAGGATCGCGAGGCGACGACCGGGTCATCACCGTCGTCCTCGGCAGCACCTCCGCCGACGCCCGCTACACCGACGCCCGCAACCTGTTCCGATGGGCCTGGACCACCCTCGGCCACACCGCCGACGCCCTCGCGACCGAGGCCGCCGCCGGCCGTTGACCCTCGTTGTTCTTTCGATGAAGCCCCGCCTCCCAAACCCTCTCCCCCGATCGCGGAGGAGAGGGTGGCCGTCAGGCCGGGTGAAGGGGAGCCGAGAGTGCTTGGAATCGCATTCCCCGTACGGATCGCTCACGGAGCTTGCGGACTGAGATGATCGACGACGATCCCGATGACTTCGGCCGCCCTGGCGCTCCCGGCGTTCGCGTCTGCGGAGGGGAGGACGATCCGGTCCCGGTGGACCTCTGGTACGGGACGTTCGACGTGATCCTCCGCGGCCTTCATGATCTCTGGTGGTGCGACCGTCGGATCAAGCGTCTGAACATCCTGAGCGATTGGATCGCCGACCGTGGGCTGTTCGATCCCGAGGTCGGCCGATCCGTGCTCAATGACCCGGCGGAAACGCTCTCCGCGTTCCGTCTGCTCCGTGACCGCTTCGCCCGAAACGCGATCGAGCCGGGCGACGAGGTCGATGCTGCCCTCATCGCCCTGAGCCATTGCCTGGCCGACGCGATTGCTCACGATCAGCCAGTTCTGATCGATCGGATTTGATCAGGCGCTGGCCGCCGTCGCCGTGTGGGGAGCGAAGGCCGAGGCATCAGGAATCGACAGATCCGCGCGACTGACGGTCGGAGCCGACCACGTCGGCAGGTCGCAGAGTCCGCCGCCACAATAGGTGTGATGCCAGAGCTGCGTGGCAATGACCATCGTCAGGCTCAGGTCCATTCCCCCTTGCCTCGGGGTGACTCGGGGGAACCAGCGGCGTCGGGCGACTTCCGCCGCCACAGCCTCGGCGTCGAAGAAGCCGGTGCGGCCGAGTGACTCGGGGCTGAGCAACTGATCGACCCATCCCGGCCGGTGCGGGCCGAGGAAGGTCCGCGAGAGGCTGGCCCGGAACATCTCCTTCGGTCGGCTCGCCGTTTTCTCGCCGATCGGGCTCGGCAAGACACGACGGGCGACCTGGCGGAGCAGCCACTTATCCGTTTTCCCTCGCAGCTTGTATTCCGGAGCCAGCGCGGCACAGAAGGCGGTCACGTCCTCGTCGAGCAGCGGATACCGCGTCTCGACCGAGGCGTTCATCGCCACCCGGTCCCCCTTGCCGGCCAGCAAGAGCCCCGGCAGCATCACCTTGTAGCCGAGGTACAGCGATTGATGCAGCGGGTGCCAGTGCTCAAAGCGATCGTGGGTGATCCCCATGTCCTCGCCATAGGCGCTGTATCCATCGATCGATGACCACATCGACTCCGAATACACGCGAGCCCGTGATTGCCCGAGCATGTCGTACAGCTCTTGCTGCGCGACGCGCGCCCCTCGGACCGGGAACCTTGGGTTGCGCGCTCTTGGGTCGGTCGAGATACGGTTGAGGAACCATTCCCGGCCGATCCGGGGAAGCGTTTCCCCCCATCGGGCCTTGAAGCGATCACGCATGGCGTGCATTCGGTGCCACGGATAGCCGGCCATCGCCTCATCGGCCCCTTCCCCTGTCAGGGCGACCTTGTAGCCGTCGCGATGCACCGCTTGCGCCAGCCGAAGCAAGGTCGCACACGCCGTATCCATCACCGGCATCTCAGCGGCGACGATCAACTCAGGATACGTCTCAGCGATCCGAGACTTGGACATTTCCACGAGCGTCAAAGGTGATCCCACTCCGGCCGCTGCCTCGCTCGCCTTCGTCCGTTCGTCCGGCCCGGCCCGATCGAGCGCCACCGAGAACGAGGGCAGGGGGGTTCCCCGCTCCTGACCGGCCACACCAAGCACGATCGCAGAATCGAGCCCCCCGCTGATGTAGCTGACCACCGGCACATCCCCGCGCAATCGACGGCGGACGGCGTTGCGGATCAAGCCCTCGAACTCCTCGATCAATCCCTCGACGTTCTCCTCCCGACGCTCCTCCCCTGCATCCGGGAATTCCAGGTCCCAGTAGCTGACAACGTGCTTCCGCCCCGATTCTGCATCCACCCGCAAGAAATGCCCCGGCGGCAGCAGATGAACGTCTCGGAAGCAGGTCCGGCGAATGCTCGCCGAGAAGGTGTTGAAGAACGAGTCGAGCCCTTTCGGGTCGGGAATTGGGTCCACGAGACCCGACGCCAGCAGGGCCTTGATCTCCGAGCCCCACAGCAGCCAGCCGTCCCGCTCGGCATAGAACAACGGGCAGATGCCCACGCGGTCGCGGGCCAGGTGGATCGTCCGGTGGTTGCGATCCCAGAGCGAGACGGCAAACTGCCCCTTGGCGGCGCGGAAGGCCCCGTCGCCGTAGTCCTCGAACAGATGGACCCAGACTTCCGTGTCGCATCGCGAGTGGAGCCGGTGCCCCTGGGCGATCAGGTCGCGCCTCAACTGGTCGTCGTCATATAATTCGCCGTTGAAGGCGACCCAGATCGAGCCGTCCTCGTTCGCCATCGGCTGAAAGCCGCCGTTGAGGTCGACGATCGACAACCGCCTGGCCCCCAGGAACACTCCCGGTTCGCGGTGAATCCCTTCCGCGTCCGGCCCCCGGTGCTCGATCGCCCGGGTCATGGACACGGCCCGATCGAGGGGGAAGGTTCGACGGGCTCCGGTCAGATCCACTGCGCCAGCGATGCCACACATGATGCGATCCTCAAACGAAGCAGCCGGACGGAGTGACACGGGTGCCAACCGAGGAGCGATCCACACCCGCCGGCCGGGTCCGCTCCCCCGACCGGCACCGATGGACGGAATTCGACGTTCCCTCAGTCCCGCCGCGTAACGCGAACCCAGGGGATTTATACCATATAGGGAGAATGCGAGGCGGAGTGTGTTCGGCGCAAGGTTGCGGTTTGTAGCGGTTTTCGGGGTCGGGGCTGTGGTTCGGGCTGCGAGTCTCTCCAGAATCCCTCGACTGCAACTTCGGGGACGATCTTGACCGTTCTCAGCGATTTGCTTAAAGTCCGCGTCCGGTCAACCGCCTCTACCGCACCGGTCCGCCCGCTCTCTGGGTGGACACTCCCTTCCTGATCGACCCCGAGCGGTGGGAGCGTTTGCCGCAACGCAATCCGTACTCGTCCATACAGGTGATCCGGCCTTTCGGCTTCTATCGAGAAGAGCCGGGCCGATTGCTCAAAGGATGCTCGCCCCGGTCCTCGGCGGCGGGCAAGAGGCGTCTCGGGGCGCCTCGATCACGTTACAGATGCAGTCACAGGCAAGGAGGCCAGGTGATGCGACGCGGCGATCGACGCGCGGTCCCGGCGAGGGCCTTGGTTGGGTTCGGGGTGGCGATCTTCATGATCGGTGCCCCGGCAGTGGTCCTCGGTCAAGATACCGATCAGAAGGTCGTCGACATCGCCGAGCCGTTGGGCTTCGGACAGAAGGTCGTCGAGGGGGTTGGCCTCGTCATCGGCCTGGCCGGGACCGGATCGGAACCCCGACCTTCGGCCTATCGCGAGAAGCTGGAGACCGAGATCAAGCGCAATCCGGATCTCGACGTCCAGTCCATCCTTGGCGACCCGCTCCAGCGGACGTCCCTGGTGGTCGTTCGGGCTCGGATTACCGCCGGCATGTCTCCTCAGGACGAGCTGAACATCGAGGTGCTCCTCCCGCCCGACAGCGAGACGACCAGCCTTGAAGGCGGCTTCCTCATGGGGACCTGGCTCAACGAAATCGGCATCGCGTCGGGCAATCAGCTCGACGGTAAGCCGATGGTCTACGCCTATGGCCCGGTGATTACCGGCAACGCCGAGGCCCCCGACGACCCGCAAGTCGGTCGCGTGCTCGGTGGCGGTCGGATCAAGCAAGAAATTCCCTACGTTCTGCTGATCAATGATCGTTACCGGAGCGGGGGCGTCGCCAAGCAGCTTCAGGACCTGGTGAACCAGCGCTTCCAGTATCGTGACGGCCGTTTCAAGAAGGGGGTGGCGACGGCCAAGACCGACAACACCATCGTGTTGAACGTCCCCCAGCGCTACCACCATAATCAGCTTCGCTACCTCCAGGTGCTCGCTCAGCTTCGCTTAAAGCGCACGCCGGAACTCCAGGATCAGCGGCTCGAAACCTGGGGTAAGGAGCTTCTCGACCCCAAGACCGCCGGCGAGGCGGCCCTGAAGCTCGAAGCGATTGGCGGGATCGCCTCACCCGTCCTGGCCCAGGCGCTGACGAGCGATCACCCGCAGGTCCGTTTCTTCGCCGCCGAGGCCCTCGCGTACCTCGATGACTCGGCCGGTACGGATGAACTTGTGAGGGCGGTGATCGAGCAGCCCGACTTTCGGACGATGGCGCTGGCCGCATTGGCGGCCATGGATCAGCCGGCCGGGATTGTCCGGCTCCGCACCCTGATGGACCAGCCCGACCCGGCCATCCGATACGGAGCGTTCAACGCCTTGCGGACCGCTGACCCCGGCGATCCGTACCTTGGTCGAACCCGGGTGCTCGGCTTCCTCGAAGAACGCCGACGCTCCGAAGAGGCCGACGATCCCATGAGCCTCCGCGTTGGTGCGGAAGCGGCCCCGGTTCGAAAGGAACCGCCTCGGGAAGACCCCTTCGAGCTGTACGTCGTTCGAAGCGATGGGCCTCCCATGATCCATGTGAGCCGGACCCGACGCCCGGAGATCGTCCTGTTCGGGGATCAGCACCAGTTGGAAACTCCCGTGGTCCTCGGCGGAACCGGTCCCATCTTGCTCAATGCCGCTCAGGGCGATCGCCGGATTGAGGTCTCCCGGATCGAATTGACCGGAGCCCCGCCCCAGGTGCTCTCCTGCTCAACCGACCTCGTCGAGGTCATCCGCTGCGTCTCGGCCCTCGGGGCGACCTACCCGCAGGTCGTCTCAATCCTCCAGGGGGCCCACTCCCAGGCCAATCTCGACGCGGCCTTCCAGATCGATACCGTCCCGAACGACGTTCAGCAGTACGATCGGGCCCTGCTCGCCGGCAAGGACATTGTCAAGGACGATGCCCTCGCCCCCGCCTCGTTCGAGGAGGAGACCAACCGTCGGCGCGGATTCGGCTTATTCAAGCGGCTTCGGCCGGGGGGAACCACGTCAAATCCGCCCGACGAGGAGCCAAAAAGCGAGCTTGAAGCCGAACTCGGGCTTGATCCCCAATTCCAGGAGCCCGAGCCCCGTCGTCCTGGTCTCCTAGGCCGGTTCCGCAACCGCCCCGGTGACTCGGATCGCTGAGCCTCGCGAGTGCAGACGAGTTGCCCCAACCCCTTGTGGCCGGAGATGATCCGGCCCTCGGGGTCGAGGGGCAGCCGACGCCTCCCGGATCGATTTTCCCCCGAATCTTCCTCCCGTCTCGACTGGCCGGAACACTTGTGTTGATAGCTCCTGCCGGCACCATTCCCCTCTCGGCGACCCCCGGTACACGTCTCCCGACCGGGCTTGTGTTGTAACCCTCCCTAAAGTCGCCGGCCGCGCCGATCGAAAATTAGTCTTGACGGTCAGGTCCGCTACCGCAAGGAGGCGAGCGAACCCCCCTCCGGGTGACCTGAACCGGGCGGCCTGCATGACGCGGTGTCAGCGGGTCGGTTCCGTGCAAGTGCTCGACGCAACGGTCCGTCAAGGACCATGTGTCACTCGCTTCCGCGGAGCGATCGGTCCCTACGATCCACGGATGGTGACGGTTGAATCGATTGGTTGCCCGCCGATGTCCGCTCGCCCCGGACCCGGCTCGTTCTCGGCAACCCGATCCGCTGACCCCGGCCGATGCGGCCGGAGCTGGCGACGCTCCCCGTCCGCGTCGGATCGGGCCGGCCCGGCCCCAAGGAGGGGGTCTCGGACACCTCCGAGGTCTCTCACGTACTCCGATCCGAGTGGAGTCCTCGATATGAAGAAGGTTTATACGACTGGTCAGGTCGCCAAGATCTGCAAAGTTGCGCCCCGAACCGTGAGCAAGTGGTTTGATTCCGGCCGACTGCGGGGATATCGCATCCCGGGTTCGCAGGATCGCCGTATCCCACGGGATAACTTGCTGCGATTCCTCAAAGAATACGGGATGCCTCTCGGCGAGCTTGAAGCCGAGGTCTATAGCAAAGTGCTGGTAGTCGGGGCTGACGGCCCGCTCCAGTCCATGCTCCGCGACCACCTCCGCGAAACCGAGGACTTCCGCCTCGAAGTCGCCGCGTCCGGATTCGAAGCCGGCATTCGTGCCGAAAGCTTCCACCCGGATTGCATCATTATTGACATGGCCATCGGCCGCATCGAAGCCGGTCAGATCGCCCAGAACCTGAAGCGAAGCGAAGATCACGCCAGCACCGTCCTCATCGCCCTGACCAGCGACGAGCCCGGCGACGAGATCTACCGCCTCGGCTTCCACGACGGCTTCAAGAAGCCCTTCGACGGCGCCTTGCTCGCCGAACGGGTCAAGCGGCTCATCGCCCAGAAGAAGAACGAGGACTGATCCTCCGCGATCTCCGCTTCGTTCGGTTCGACTGCGTTCTCGGGCCCCATCGGGAATTCCCGGCGTTCCTCGCCGGGGCCATTCCCTGGGGCCCGCGATCGTTTCCCGAACCTCACAATTCGATCCTCCGACCTTTGGCATCAACCCGATCCCCCTGGGTATGATGCGAGCCATCGTGTTGCTCTGCCGATTGCCCGATCGCTCCTCTCGCCCGATGCCTCCCGATGCCCGACCCCGCGCCGATGGCAACTCCGACTCCGGCTCCCTCGATCGCCCGATGGCCCTGGCTCCTGGGAACGATTGCCGGTCTGGCCGTGCTCCTGACGATCGGTGATCCGGGCATCACCAGCGACGAACCGATCGACGTGAAGGTCGGCCGCAACTATCTCAGCCTCGCGGGAGGGCTGATCGATCAGGTCGGCAGTCGAGGCGTCGGCTCCGTCCGACAGGCCAATCTCGACGCCTTCTTTGCCGACAATGCCCAGCATCCTCCGCTCGGCCGATGGCTCGTCGGCCTGGCCTCGGTCGTTTTCGAGCCGGTCGAGGGCCTGCTCGGCGGCACCGATCCGATGTCGGTCCATCCGGCCCGCATGGCCCCGATGCTTGCCTTTGCCGTCCTGGTCGGCCTCATTACCCGGGAGGCGGCCCGACGCTTCGGTCTCCCGGCCGGGATCGTCGCCGGTGTTTCCCTCATCTTCATGCCTCGCGTCTTCGCTCATGCACACTTTGCGACACTCGACACGGTCCTCGCCCTGTTCTGGAGCCTCGCTTTGCTCGCGGCGGCTCGGGGGATCGAGGCCCGTCGGCCTGTCCTTGGCCTGACGATCGCCGGTGCTCTCTGGGGCCTGGCCCTTCTGACAAAGATCCACGCCTGGCTCTTGCCGCCTTTGGTCGTTGGCTATGCCCTGGTCCGGCTGCCGATTCGCAAGGCGATTCCCGGCGCGATCCTCTGGGGGCTGGTCGGGTTGCTCGTTTTCGTGGTCGGCTGGCCGTGGCTCTGGAACGATTCGGCCGAGCGTCTCGTCCGGTTTCTTTCCACCAGTGTCGATCGTCAGCCGATCCGGGTCCTCTACTTCGGCCAGGTGATCGAGGACGTCGCCTTGCCCTGGCATTACCCTTGGGTCTTTTTCGCCCTGACCATGCCGATCGGTCTTCTCCTACTCGGCCTGATCGGCCTGGTTCAAGGGGTTCGACAGGCTCGAACGAACCCCTTTCCTGCCTTTCTCGCCGCGTCGATCCTCCTGTTCCTTGTCCTCTTCAGCACCCGAGCCCCGGTCTACGACGGCGAACGCCTCTTTCTCCATGTCTTCCCCAGCTGGGCCTTGCTCATCGGCCTCGGCTTCCAGTGGCTCTGGAATCGGGTCGGCACACGGCGAGGACTTCAGACCTTGCTCATGGCCCTGGTCGTCGCGCAAGGGGTCGGGGTGGTCCGGATGCACCCGTATCAGTTGAGCTATTACAACCTGTTGATCGGTGGCCTGGCCGGGGCCGATCGCCTCGGCATGGAGCTGACCTACTGGGGAGACACCCTTGACCCCTCATTGCTCGACGAGGTTCAGCGACTTGTCCCGGAAGGAGAATCGGTTGCCATCGCCCCGACCTTCCACCACCTTTACCCCACCGCGTTGCTCACCCCTGGCCTCTTCGAAAAGGAGATTCGCCTGCTCCCGGAACAGGGGATCGCCGAATCACGCTGGCTACTCGTCTTCCGGCGCTCCGCCTACTGGTCTCCCACGATCGAAGCCGCCCAGACACGCGGCAAGCCCGTGCGTGAGCAATCCCGAGCAGGGGTCTGGCTCTCCCGCCTCTATCGGTTCGATCCACCCCCGCCGACATTCGTCCCTGACAATCGCGAAGATTCGTTCAGAACGAATTGAACTTTGCGGGCGGCTCGTCTACAATCCTGGCAAGAACGGACGGCAACCCCATCGAGGGCTTTCGTCTGTGGAGTTCGACGGATCGGAGGAGTGCCCCTGTGTCCGGCCTGACCCACTTTGACGAGTCGGGAGCCGGTCGAATGGTCGATGTTTCAGGAAAGGCTGAAACGCTTCGATCGGCGACGGCGAGCGGACTCGTTCGGATGAAGCCGGAAACACTGGCCCTGATCCGCGACCGCAAGCTGTCCAAGGGAGATGTCTTCGAGGTCGCCCGGCTCGCCGGCATCATGGCGGCCAAGCGCACGGGAGAGTTGATCCCCCTGTGTCATCCCCTGGGGCTCGATGCGGTGGAACTCCGTTTCGAGCCACTCGGAGACGACGCCGTTCGGATCGAGGCCACGGCCCGACTGGTCGGTCGAACCGGGGTCGAGATGGAGGCGATGACCGCCGTCTCAGTTGCCGCCCTGACCATTTACGATATGTGCAAGGCGGTCGATCGCGGCATGGTCATTGAACAGATCGTCCTGGAGGCCAAGGCGGGCGGCCGGAGCGGAACCTACCAGCGTCTTGAGTCACTCCCTCACCTGAACCCAGAGCCCTGAGACCTTGATGGGAGCGGCTCCACCACGCTCAGGCGATTCCGGAGCCCCTGTTGATCAATCCCTCTGCATCTCCCTCCTTCCCCACCCCGGAAGCGAGACCGAATCCATCGGGGGTTGCAGGTCGATTTCCCCACTGGTAAACACGACCTGACTCCCGATCCCCATTCCCCGGGGGCCTCGCCCCCGCTTGAGCCGACGGGACCCGTGCTGATGGCCGAAGTCGATACCCTCCATCACAACCCGCTCACCGGCCGATCTCGACTCGGGGAACGGACCTCGTCGTGGATCGGGCCTGATGAACTCGCCCGACGCTTGCGAGACGCCTACGCCCCGATCGCTCCCCACCTGGTCGAAGCCGAACAAATCTTTCGAGACGAACTGAATAGCCGGAGCGATTACGTCCAGCGCCTGGTTGAGCACTCGGCCCGGTTCCGGGGCAAGCAGCTTCGCCCGGCCCTCGTCCTGCTCACGGCTCAGGCCTGCGGTGGCATCCGACCCGCTCACCCGGTCGTCGCCGCCGTCGTCGAGATGATCCACACCGCCACCCTCGTCCACGATGATATTCTCGACGAGGCCACCGTCCGCCGCCACGCCGCGACCATCAATGCCGAGTGGGGGGCCGAGGCCGCCGTCCTGCTCGGTGATTACCTGTTTACTCATGCCTTCCACCTCGCTGCCTCGCTGGAATCCACCTACGCCTGCCGCGTGATCGGCCGAGCCACCAATCTCGTTTGCGAGGGAGAACTCCAGCAGGTCCACCACCGCGGCGACCTCGACCTCGACGAAACCTCGTATTACGAGATCGTCCGCGGCAAGACTGCGGAGCTGACCGCCGTCTCCTGCCGCCTCGGCGCTCACTACGCCGGTGCAAACCCCGAAACCTGTGACGCCCTCGACCACTACGGCCGAGACCTCGGCGTCGCCTTCCAGATCGCCGACGATCTGCTCGACCTCTGGGGAGACGAGGACGATACCGGCAAGACCCTCGGCACCGACCTCGATAAGCAAAAGCTCACCTTGCCGATCATCCTCCTCCTGCGATCGGCCGACCCGACCGATGCCGCGACCGTTCGGAACCTGCTGGCGACCCCATCCCACCAGACCCGCCGCACCTTGCGGCCGATGCTTGAAGCCTCCGGGGCGCTCGACGAAGCCTGGGATCGAGCTCGGTCGTTCATCGACTCCGCCCGTCAACAGCTCCGGATCCTTCCTCCCTCGCCAGCCCGAGACATCCTCGACGGCCTGGCGCAACTCGTCGCCCGGCGCAGCTTCTGACGCGATCGCTGCATCGGTCTCGCAATTCGGTCAGGGGGCGTTAGCCCCTTCGACCCTTGAACTGCCTGCGCCCAATCCTCCTCCCTCTCGCTCTGTCGTTCTTATAAGCCGGTGGAATTCCGACCACGCCTGGTTCCGAAACGGGTGGGCCAGGGAAGGGACCTGAAAACCAACGTACTCAAAGGGCCTCGCACGAGTGCCGGGCACGCTCCGCACTTGCCTCCCTTCGGACTGCGTTTCCAGGAAACACCAGTCTTGTACACCTTTTCTCAGAGCATGGTTCGACTCAGGTTGGAGAGACACCACGAAAGATCGGCACCGAGGGGTAATCTTCAAAATTTGTTGGCCCAGATGCCAGCCTTGGGACGCTGATTCAACGTATGTCACCACCACACACCCACAATGAGCGGTTCCCCGCCACGGTGGAACCGTCCCGCATGATTCCTTCCTCGCCCCCGAGGTCCGTCCTCGATCGTTCGAGGCAGTCTCTGACCCGAGCATCCCGAGACGTGTCTGCCCAGAACACTTCCGCAATGACGCTCGCCCGGAAACTGGATCGCCGGATGCTTCAGCTCGGGTTGTCCCAGCAGGCACTGGCCCAGAAATCGGGGGTCAGCGACTCCGAGGTTTCCCGGCTGCTCAAAGGGCAATCAAAGCGGCCCGGATTACCCAATATCCTGCGGCTGGCCCGAGCGCTTGAGGTCTCTGTCGACTTCCTGGCCGATGACAGCCTGCAAGATGATCCTCATACCGAGCCCGTCTCACTTCCCTCACAGGAGCAGGCGTTGCTTGAGCTCGCACGGACCATCGGCTCTCGGGAGGTGGAAATGATCCTCGACGCGACCCGCATTCTCGGCTTCGAGACCGCGATCCGTCGGCTCTACGGCGTCGAATTTCGGCCCTTTCCCTCGTCTCCTTCGCACTCCGGCGCGACGGGCGAATGACCCTGCCTTTCGGCCCGATCGATCAACCGGACGAGGCCTCCTGCGCTTGCGGCCCCGCCGGACCGAGCAGGGCGGCCAGTTCCGCTAGCCGGACCGGTTTGGTGACAATGTGGTCGAATGCGCGTTCCCCTTCCGGGTCTGTTACAGGAGGGGAGGATGAGCTGCTAATTCCAATCAAGAGCGGAGCATCCATGACCACGTCGTGCCGGATTCTCCGGGCGAGCGTGTGTCCCTCGATGAACGGCATGTGCAAGCCAATCAGCACGACCTGAGGCCGGAACGCCTGAATCATCTCCCGGGCCTCGTCGATCCGGGGTGTGGCCCGGACATGCCAGCCCAGCCGGCCGATCAAGAGGCCAAGGGCCTGGATCGACTCCAGATTGTCATCGACGAGCAACACATGACCGGCCGACCCGGGGCGTTGGGGTGTTCGGGTCCGCAACGGGGGGGCGTTGACTTCGCTCGGCCCGAGTTCCGCGACGATCGTTTGGGGCAATTCGATCACGAATGATGGGCCAGGCCTGAGCAGGCCTCCAAGCCGGTCGGCGAAAATTGACGCAAGGAACAAATCCAGGTCGATCGACTTCTCGGAGCGCGGCACCTCGAAGTTGGTAGCCTCGGGCAAGAGTTCGAAGACCAGTTCGAGCCTGTCCGACGCTTGCCGCCAGTCAACCCGGATCAACTCACAATCCTTGCAGGCGCGCCGACAGTAATGCAGGCTGTGGCGAACGAGGTGTTCGAGCCGCTTGGCATCGGTTCGTAACCAGAGCGGGTCGGCTCGGGCCACGCGATCGAAGTCCACCTGCTCGTCCCGAGCCTCCTGTTGCGCCCGTCGAATCGCCCGCCCCAGCAGCCCGCCCAGCTCAACCACCTCGACCACTTCCGGAGCCTCTCCCGACTCAATCCGGGCGATCTCCGAGTAGTCATCCAGCAACCCGGCCATCCGTTGACATTGGCGATCGAGCAGTTCGATCGTCCGCTGCTGGCTCAACGATCCCGGCACATTCTGGAACGACAGCACCTCCACCGCGTTGGTGATCACCCCGAGCAGGTCCCTCAGGTTGTGGCCGATCACCCGCATCAAGCCGGCCATCCGGCGATGCTCCGATTCCGAAGGAGGCTCCGAAGCCCGACCGGGCGACGGGTCCAGGATCGAGGAGTCCGCCGCCAGCCGAACCGCCTGAATCAAGCACGCAGGATGGCCCCGAGGAACCACCGCAAACGCCCCGAGTCGCCGTAATTGTTTGTAATGCTCGAGCGAATCCTCTTCCGTAATCACGATCACCGGAGGCCCCGCGCCAACCCTCCTCCGCGGGAGCCAACGCCGAGCATCCGAAAGCCCGGTGCGGTGCAAGGCCACAATCACATCCGCATCGTCCGGCCCGATGGTCTTCAATCCTGTCGGACAATCCAGGTGACGGAAGGTAATCGATCCCCCTTCCTCCTCCACCGCGTGCTTGATGACGCAAAGCTCGTCAGGATCAACCTGGAGTTCAGTCAATCGAAGCGACACGGTCATGGTCATCACTCCCTGATGGTCCCTTGGTCGAAAAATGACCTCCTGAACAGATTGATTATAGCATGCAGGCTATCTTTGGCAAGGTCGGGCCTGTGTCTTGCAGGATAAAGCGTTGCGAAGGTGGTTCATCCGGAGATCAGGCGACCTAATCAGAATTCTTTCCGATGACGGCTGGAAGGAATTCGCATCGCCTTGCGGTACTTCGTGACCGTTCGTCGAGCGACGGTCAGGCCTTGGCGACCCAGCTCATCGACGATTTCCTCGTCTGAGAGGGGCTTGCTCTTGTCTTCCTTGGCAATGATCTCAGTGAGCTTCTGCTTGATCGTGTCCCAGGCGATTTCCTCACCGTCGGCGCTAAGCGTGCCGCCACCGAAGAACCGTTTCAAGGCGAAGATTCCCCGAGGAGTCTGGACCCACTTGTCATCGACGGCCCGGCTCACGGTCGTCACATGCACGCCGACCTGATCGGCAATCTGCTGCATCTTGAGCGGCTGGATCGCCTCGGGCCCCTTGTCGAGAAAGTCGCGCTGATGGGCGATGATCGCCTTGGCCACCTTGAGCAAGGTGCTCCGACGTTGCTCGATCGACTCAATCAGCCACCGGGCCGACTGTATCTTTTTCTGGATGAACGCCCGGGCCTCCGGGTCCCCTCCGCGATCCTTCAGCATCCGCTGATAGCGCCGCGAGATGGTCAACTGGGGCGCGTGCTCATCGACCAGCCGGACCTGATATTCACCGTGTTCATCAGGCTCGACAATCAGGTCGGGCACCACATACTGGGCCGATCCCGGATTGAACCGCGCTCCGGGCTTCGGGTCGAGCCGGCGAAGCTGTTCCAGGCCTTCTTTGATCTCGGCCAGCGACAGACCCGTCTTTTTCTCGATCACCGGCAAGCGGTTCTGCTGAATGTCGTCCAGATGGTTGCTCACGAGCAGGCGAAGCACCTCGACGTGCGGTGTCTCGGGCGTGAGCTGCAATAAAAGGCATTCGCGCAGGTTCCGTGCCCCGATACCCGGAGGATCGAGTTTCTGCACGAGGGCCAGCGCCTGCTCGGCCTGCTCAAACGTCACGGCCCCGCCGGCGTCCCGGACCAGGTCGGGAATGTCGATCCCGGTGAAGTAACCGTTCTCGTCCAAATTGGAAATAATGTACTCGGCCAGCCCCCGGACCTTCGGGTCGATATCCGGAAACGACAATTGCTCGCTCAACGAGTCGTGCAACGACGGCGGACGCGAGGCCATGTTCTGCATCGCGTCGTGCTTGCGATCCGATTCCTCGACCAACGCCGCTCGGCTCGGCCGGTGTTGCTCGCCCGAGGTGTCCCAGTTGTCCCAGTCGTCGTAAATTTCCGTCTCGTCAATCTTCGCGTCGTCATCGGTCGAGGGTTCCTCAACCTGACCTTCCGGAGCCACCGACTCGCGAAGGTCTTCGAGGAGCGGATTCTCGATCAATTCCTGGTCAATCCGCTCCTGCAGGGCAAGCCACGGCAGTTGCAAGATTTCCATGGATTGGATCATGCGGGGCGCCATGCGCATTCGCATGTCGGTCCGCATTTGTTGAGAGGTATCGAGCCGCATACGCGTTCTGCTTCCGCGAAGTGTCCCGGGGCAAATCGTCCCTGATCCGGTTCCTGATCTGATCGATCGAATGGCCGCGAGCACCACCCGCTCCGATGACCGAACCGCCGACGACCAGCTTCTCTGGCGTTCAGGAACATCGATCAGCAAAAATCATACCACCGCGTCACGCAAAAGGGGAGAGCAGTTCTCCTCGATCCCGGATCATGCGGGGAATTCGGGAGCATTTCGAAGCGGTTGCGACGACCGGGAGCGTCGGAACGCCCTCTTCGATAACCACGATCAATACTGCTGACGACCCTGGAACGCGTCGGCCAGCATCTCTTTATTGGCGAATTCCAGCGACCCGCCCGAAGCAAGCCCGCGCGCGAGTCGCGTGATGGGCACGCCGAATGGTCCGAGGCGATCGGCCACCAGCCGGGCGGTTGCGTCTCCTTCGAGCGTCGGGTTAGTGGCCAGAATCACCTCTCGGATGCCTCCTTGGCGCACCCGTTCTTCCAGCCGACCCAGATTCAACTGATCTTCGAACACTCCTTGCAACGGCGCCAATCGACCGTGCAAGACGTGATACCTTCCATTGTAGGTTCCGGCTTTTTCCAGCGCCATCAAATCACGAGAGTGTTCGACCACGCAAACCAGGGCTTCGTCTCGCCTCGGATCTCGGCAGATCGTGCAGCGCTCCTGTCCCGACTCGGTCAGGTGCCCGCAGAGCGCGCAGTGATGAATCTGATCGCGAGCCGCCCGAATGGCCTCGGCCAACGCGACGGCATCCTCAACCGGACATCGGATTAAATGGTGAGCCAGCCGCTCGGCGCTTTTGGCCCCGATCCCCGGCAACCTCCCGAGTGCCTGGACCAGCCGATCGACCGTTCCCGAGGCGCTCGGATCGACCGGAGACGGACCTCCGTAGCGGCCGGCGCTCACGGTCGGCCTCCTCCAGGGAACAGCGAGTCGAGGCCGGGCATGTTCAGCCCCATGCCGCCGGTCATCGTCTTGGCGGCTTCTTCCCGAGCCCGATTCATGGCCTGGTTCACCGCTCCGGTCACCAGATCTTCGAGCAACTCCACATCGCCGTCGGTGGTCAGCTTCGGGTCGATGCGTACCGACACCAGCTCCATCCGGCCGTTGACGGTTGCCTTGACCGCTCCTCCACCGGCCGAGCCCTCAACCTGAACATTGCCAAGCTGCTCGGCGGCCTGTTCCATCTGCTCCCGGATCTTCCCGGCGTTGCGCATCAGGTCGGCAAGATTGCCAAGGTTCCCGAACATGGTGTCTCCCCCTCGCAGGTCATTGAGTTCATGGCGAAATCGTTGAGAGAAGCCAGGAAGCGGACACAAGAGACGACCCGGTGCGTCGCTCCATGAGCCTCCGAGCCGTCGCGTCAGTCGTCTGCCTCGGCTCCGGGATCGGATTCGGAATCAGCCGAGGCGTCGGCATCCGATCCGGCTCGGCGTTCCGGTTCCACCTCGACCCGACGCAACTGGGCTTCGAACCGGGCGACCAGTTGCTGGGCCAGATCATCCTCCAGTACCGCCTGATGCGCCGACGATCCCGGCTCAATGACGCTCGGCTCCGGGGCTGTCGACGCTTCCCGATCGAACCGCACCGAGACGCCCCGGCCAAGCGCCTCAGCCAGATGCCCTTCGATCTTCGATCGCAGCTCGGGCGCATTGCAACGATCGGCCAGATAGTTGTACGCCGCCGGCACGGCCACGACCACGAGTCCCGATTCCGAAACCTCCGACGGCTCCAGCCGCTTGAAGTGCGCCGGCAGCTTCAGCTCCTCGGCCCGATCAATCAGTGATTGCCAGGCCGATCGCGCCCGCTGCAGCACCGAACCGTCCTGCTCCTCGGACACCGAGGCCGACGGCCTGCTCGTCTGCTCATCTCGTCCCAAGGGAGCAGGGGGGGGCCTCTCGATCACCGCCTCGGCCCGCCCTTGACCCGTTCCGTGGCCATTGCCATTGCCGAGATGCGGCGGAACCTCAGCCTCCGGAGCCGGTGTTGGAGCCGAAACCGACGCCATTGACGGCCGAGGTGCGGGGGCTGCCTGGCTCAGCGGCTCAACGGACTTTTTTTTTACAGCACCATCCGGTCCGGGAGGGGGCGCCCCGGCCTCCTGCCCCGAGAGCCTCGCAATCACCTCGCTCAGCTCGGTCAGGTTCTCCAAACGGGCGACCCGGCAAAAGGCCAGCTCGACCATAAGCCTCGGAAACGGGCTTCCCCGGAGCCTCCCTCGCGTCTCGGCCAAGATCTGCTGCGCGGCGATCACCGTGTCGAGCGTCCAGCGGCCGGCCAAGCCTTCCAGTTGCTCCCGCTGACCCGGCAGGGCCGCCAGAGGGGCCACCTCAGCACCGGCTGAGACAACCATCACGTCTCTCAAAAACTCGATCGACGCATTCAGGACGTCCGTCGGCTGCACGCCGTCGTTGACCGCCTGATCGAGGACCTCCAGCGCCCGGCCTGGCGATCGATCCGCCAGCGCATCGAGCAAGGTCAAGACTCGGTCATCCCCGGCAATCCCCAGCAGCTCATGCACCCGATCGGCCGTCAGATGCTCGGCCCCCGACGAGAGCAACTGTTCGAGCAACGACTGCGCATCCCGCATCGAACCCGCCGCGCGGCGGGCAACCACGTGCAGCGCTTCGCGATCCGCCTTGATCCCCTCGCGCTCACAAATGCTCGCCAGTTGATCAACGATCTGCTCCGGCCCGATCCCGGCAAAGTCAAACCGCTGACAGCGCGATAGCACCGTGATCGGAATCTTGTTCGGCTCGGTCGTTGCAAAGACGAACTTAACGTGGCTCGGCGGCTCCTCCAGCGTCTTCAACAATGCGTTGAAGGCACTAGTTGAAAGCATGTGTACTTCGTCAATATAGTAAATCTTGAACCGCGATCGGCTGGGCCGCAGGCCGGCGTTCTGGCGAAGTTCGCGCACCGCCTCGACGCCGTTGTTGCTTGCTCCGTCGATCTCGATCACGTCCACATCCTGCCCCAGGGCGATCGCCCGGCAGGTGTCGCATTCATTGCATGGGGTTTCCGTCGGCCCGCCCCGCTCGCAATTCAGGGCCTTGGCGAAGATCCGGGCCATCGAGGTCTTCCCGACCCCTCGGGTCCCGCTGAACAGATACGCCTGGGCCACTCGATCCATCCGGATCGCGTTGCGCAAGGCCCGGACGACATGGTCTTGCCCGACCACATCCTCGAACCGTTGTGGTCGGTAGCGACGCGCCACGACCGTGTACGCCTCTCCCTCCCACCTCGGGCTTGCGGAGAGCGTTTCCACGCTCGGAGAGTCGGTCGAAGGGTCCGGGGCGCTGGCTTTGGTCCGTGCCACGGATAAGGCGCTCCGTCGTGCCGAAGAAACCCAGACGGGGGGCGTCGTCTTATTACTCCAAACCCGATCCGATCCCCCCTTCGATCACGTCCGCAAGGCATTGCCCCGTGCGTGGATCGCGTTGGCGTCGGGTCCACACTCGTCCCGAAGGAGGCCGGGAGAGCCGGGGAGGTGCTCCCGGGCACATCGAGGTCACGCTTATGGCTGCTGCGTTCCCGCCCTGACCAGGTTCACGCGCCTCAATTGCTCGGGTCCCCCCCGACTCACCCGGACCCCCTCAAGAAATTGCGAGCCCGTGGTGCCGCTCCATGTCGGGTTGAGCAGAAGAAATCATTATGCCTCAACACCCCCAGACTCGCAAGTCAGAGCCGGGCGCCGCTGCCCATTTCTTCTATTCTTACGTACAGGATCGACAACAGTTCGTCGTCAGCACCGGGAACGCTCCCTCGCCCGCTCAAGGCTCACCACACTTGGGACAGGGGCCTGCCCATCGGAACGACCTGAGGGGGCGAACATGGCCGCAACTCATGCAGGCCTGGCCCTTCCCGAGCCGCGCATGAACCGTCACATCGGCCACGATCAGCACGCCCAGCAACCCCCCGAGCCCCGAAAGAACAACCAGCAAGCCTTGGCCTGCCTCCGCAAACCCGACCCACTTGACCAGCCCGCCGACCACGATCAACGCCGTGCCCAGGACGGCGAACACCCTCTGGCGATAGTGCTTCCATCGCTCGATCCACATCGGCGGTCCTCCTCCCTCCCGTTTACTCCCCCAATGAGGCTTTCAACGTCTTCATCTCTGCCGAGAGCGTCTCCACGATCCCTCGAAGACCCTCCACCTCGGCTCTCAGACTGGCCACCTCGGCCGCAAGGCCGGCCGACGAACCGCCGCTGCTCGACCGCGTCGGCCTCGGCTCGTCGTCGTCCCGGTCGCTCGCCGAGGCGACACTCTGGCGGACCCGTTCCAGCTCTTCGGGCGGCATCAGACCATGCGTGACCGTCACCCCCCTGCGCTGTCCGGGAGGAGTGAGAAAAACGACCAGCCCAAGCTCGGCCAGTTTTTCCAGAATCGGCTGCAACGTCTCCAGGTCCGGGATCGGGTCCATCCGGGCGGCCCTCCCGCGCAGTTCGCCGACGGTCTGGGCGCCTCGGAGCATCAGCTCGGCCAGCACCGCCATCGCCACGCCTTGCCCCTTCAGGTCGAGCCACTCATACAGGTTATGCCGCCACTTCTCGACCCGGCCGCTGCCTTCGACCTGAATCGCGGCCCCTTTTTTCCGGAGGCCGATGAGGATCTCCTCCACGTCGTCGGCGTCGTAGCTCGTCACCGGGTCGCGGTTCGACTTCTGGTTGCACCCGGTCACGATGCCCGCAATTGACATCGGATAGACATCCGGCGTCGTCTTCTGCTTCTCGACCAGCACGCCCAGCACCCTCCGCTCTCGGAGGGACAACGGGCTCCATCGCCGTTCGGGAGGGTTGCTTGCGTCACTCATTTCCGTTCGATCGCCTCGGTCCGACCATCATCAAGGGCAGGAAAGGTCTTATTGTTCCGACCCCCGTCCTGACCGGCAATCCCTCGCTCCCGATCCGTTCCCCCCGCGCCGGCCTCCACAACGTTCGATTTCCCCAATTCAAAATGTGACTGAGCCTCCCCAATCCTTCGATGATATCAGTGTCGGTCGTTCCGACGGGTTCCCCAATTCACTTCAGCGAGGATCTTTCCCCTGGTCGTGCAACTCCTGACCGGCTTCCCATGGCATTCCCCCTGTGACCTGACCATTCACCTCCCGCTCCTCGTGTTCCCGGTCGCTCGAGAGAGAAAAAAAAGATGACCTCCTTCGCCAACCAGTCCCTTGCAGCGCACCCTGACGGAGCGAACCCATTTGCGTCCGGAACGGATTGCTGCGAATTCCATAAAACTCATTGCCATGAAACGGTTTCCGTCGATCTCGCTCAGTCCTCGATCCCGACCATGGCCCGCGCACCGGCCCCGATTCGCTCGCGATCTGATCTTGCGCACCGGTTCCGGCTCTCGATCGTCGCGTGTTTCCCCAACCATCGCGCGCACCTCGACGGAGCGAACCCATTTTCGTCCGATCGGCTTGGGCCTGGTGATGCAGCAACACGTTGTTGCAGATGGGTTTGTGTCTTGGCGTCTCCCGCGAAGTTTGCGCCCGAGTGCGCGCGCACCGATCCCGAGTTGCAGCGATTCCGAATCAGAACGCTGCTCTTCTCCCGTCCTCCACGCTCTGGTCGGCCGGCATTGGGCGAGGGGCGTTCCCGAGCCCTTTCGCTCGGGAGCGCTCCGCAACGGAACGAACCCATTTCTGGCCGGAACGCCATCGGCAGAGTGGTGTCCAACTGCCATTTGCAGCAGAAGGTTATGTCAAACCTCCTCGGTCGATCCCCCGCGGCGCACCCGGCGCTCCCGGAGCCTTCGACAAGGAGTTCGCGCTCGCATCAAGAACGAAGTTGGCTCGGAGGCGACACGCGGCCAAGAAGCATCACGAGTGCCATCGCCGAGTGGCGGCTGGGATGATAAACTGGCAGGGTATCGGTTTCTCTACGCGGGATTCGGGCCGGCTGGGATCGCTCCGGTTGGGTCTTCGATTCCGTCCGCCGCGCCGCCACGCGACAGCACTGAGCAGGAGGGGGGCAGTCATGGCCCGACGTCGGACCGCCGAGGCCCTCCCGGTTCCTCATGGTCAGCTTCCCGTCGTCGAGCGGGTGCTTGAGAATGGGATGCGCGTGCTCGTGCTTCCCCGTCCCAGCGCGGCGGTCGTCGTCTGCGACCTGTACTACCCGGTCGGCTCGGTCGATGAACCGACGGGCAAATCCGGCCTCGCTCACTTTGTCGAGCACATGCTGTTCAAAGGGACCGAGCGATTCCCCAAAGGACTGCTCGACCGCCTTACGTTCGTTTCGGCCGGTGAGGTCAACGCCGAGACCGACGAGGATTGCACTCACTACTGGTTCCGCTTCCCGAGAGACCGCTGGGAACTGGCCCTCGAACTTGAAGCCGACCGCATGCGAGGGGCCCTGTTCGATCCGTCCGAGATCGAATCGGAACGCCACGTTATCCAGGAGGAACGCGCCCGAGAGTTGGATTCCCCCTCGGGGAGGCTCGACGAGCAGTTCCTCCTCCACTGCTACCACGATCACCCCTACCGCAACCCCATCCTTGGCTGGCCCGAAGACCTGGCGGCGATCTCGATCGACGACCTTCGCTCCTTCTACGACCAGCACTATCGGCCCGATGGGGCCGTACTCGTCCTGGCCGGCGACCTGAAGCCTGATCGCGTCTTCGACGCCGTGCTCCGCTGTTTTGGGTCGATTCCCGCCGGCCGCCTGATCCGCCCGAATGTTCCCGAGGTCCAGTCCTCACAGGTCGATCGACGACGCTTCGAACTGGTCGAGCCTGATGCCATCGCCCGAGGCCTGATCGGCTGGCACACCGTTCCCCGAGGCCACGCGGACGCCCCAGCCCTGGGGGTCCTGGCCGACCTCCTGACCTGTGGGCGCCGCTCCCGACTCTGGGATACGCTGGTCGAGACCGGCCAGATGTCCACCTATGTCGATGCGATGCACGACCCGGCCCACCTGGCCGGGCAACTGGTGGTGCAAATCGAGGCGGTTCCCGGTGTCGATCCGAAGCGCATCGAGGGCGTCGTCCGCCGCGAACTCGACCGACTGACCACCGAAGGGCCGACCCCGGAGGAGCTACTCCGTTCCCGACGCCGCCTTGAAGCCGCCTGGCGATGGCAGCAGGACGACCTTCCCGGTCTGGTCGTCGGCCTGGGAGTGACGGCTCTCTGGGGACGCTGGACCGACTGGCTCGAAGCGCATCGCGCTGCCCTGGCCGTCTCAGCCGACGACATCCGCCGCGTGGCTTCGACCTACCTTGCGGAAACACGCGAGACGGTCGGCTGGGCACTTCCGCGAGCGGGCCGATCGACCCTTGCCATGCTCCCTTCGCCCCCTCCGATGACGCCGGCGTCTCCTCCGATCGCCTCTCCCGCGGCCGACAGGTGCTCATGCCCGATCTCCGAGCTTCCACTCGCCGTAGCGGCCGGATCGGCCCCGACCTTGCCGAACTATCGGCCGCGATCCCGGTTCCTCGACAACGGGCTTCGGATCATCACGGAACGACATCCCGGCGCGGGGGTCGTCGCCCTGGAACTGTTCATTGATGCCGATTCCACCCGCGAAGCCGTCCCCGGCGCGGCCTATCTGACCGGCCGATTGCTCGAAGAAGGAACCGCCCGCCACTCGGCCGAACAACTGGCCGAAGCGGTTGAGGACGTCGGCGCGGTCCTCGACGCCGGCTCCACCGGGGCCTCGCTTCAGATTCGAGCCGAGGATCTTGCCCTCGGCGTTGAGGTCCTGGCCGACCTTGTCCGCCGCCCGACCTTCCCCGACGACGCCGTGGATTGGGCCCGACGCCGAACCATTGCCGAACTGAGGGGCGACCGCGACGACCCGGCGTTCCGCGCCGACTTGATTTTTCGGGGCCTCGTCTACGGCGATCACCCCTACGCCCGAGATCCTCGAGGCACCCCTCGGCAGCTCTCCGCGCTCACGCGTGCCGACGTGCTGGCGCATCATCGCCAGTTCTTCGCGCCGGACAACGCTGTGATGGTGGTGGTGGGGGATTATGATCCCCGAGCCCTTCGAACGTTGCTGGCTCGCCATTTCGGCGACTGGACGCCGACCGGAATCCCGGCGGCGTCGGTCCCATTCCCGGTCCGATCCCACCGCCCCCGGCTGCGTCGGGTCGACCATCCGGGAGAACAGGTGCATTTGATGATCGGTCACCTGGGCGTGCAACGGTGCCACCCCGATTTCGAGACCCTGGCGGTGCTCGACCATATTTTCGGCTCCGGTCCCGGCTTTACCGACCGTTTGAATGCGACCCTGCGCGACGATTTGGGCCTGGCCTACCACGTCTCGGGAGGCATGACCGACTCGGCCGATCGCGCCCCCGGATTGTTCCGGGTCTACGTCGGCACCGGTCCGGCCGAGGCCGACCTGGCCACTGCTGCCGTCCTCGATCAGATCCGAGCCCTCCACACCGGGGCTTTCAGCGACGACGAGGTGGCTCAGGCCATTCACTACCTTCGCGGCTCGTGGGTCTTTGACTACCAGTCCGTCAACCAACGCTCCGAACGCCTTGTCGATCTGGCCTACTACGGCTTGCCGCTCGACACTCCGATTCGCCTCCCCGCCCGCCTGGCTCGAATCACACCCGATGCCGTCCGCCGCGCCGCTCGCTCCCACATCGACCCGACCGCCCTGACCCGGGTGGAGTACGGTCCCATCCGCGGGCGAGGCCGATCCGATCGCTCTGAATGTGCCTGAACGAACAGACGTCCGAATCCAAAACGCAAAATCAAAATTCAGACGCGCTCGCTTGTTAAAAAGTTTCAATCAAACGTTTTAAAATTCAAATTTTCAAAGTCAGCGAATCCATGAACCCTTCCGTTCGGCAAGCAATTCCCGCCTTGCCCGCCGAGGATCAGATCGGAGGGCAAGGGGGTAAGGTTTGGTGGTATCCAATCGACCGCTCCACGCGAGGGGGATCGCGTGAGGAACCGATCCGCGCTCTGGCTGCCTGTCATCTCTCGGAGTTCGAGATCTCAGAGCGCGATCGTCGGTCAGGGGAGCACGAGATCGACCAGTTCCACCGTGCTGGTCGACGGGAAGCCCTCGATCCGTTTGATCGACTTGACGAGCAGACCGGGGACCTCGCTGGAGTACCAGGTCCGAAGGAGCATCGGACCGGCCTCGGCCTGCCCGACGGTGTCGTACCAACGGGTCTTGAACTCCCGGCCGGCAAGCTGGAGCGTCTCCTCCCCCTGATCGGTCGCGTCGGCCGGGATGCCGAGGTCTTCCGCCTTCACCCCCGGACGCAAGGCCACCCAGCGCCGATAGCGGAAGACCTGGATGAACTCCTCCCCTTCAGAGTCGACATAGGTTTGCTCCACGCGGGCCACGTCGTCGTCGATCGACTGCAAGGTCAGGATCGTTCGCGATTCCACCGAACTCCCATCCGAGCCAACCGAAACGGTTTTCTGGATCATTCGCGTCCCGACCGGCACCTGAGCCCAGCTATTGTAAACCGGCGATTCGGCCGTCTGGGCCTGGGATGCCGCACCAATCAAGGCACTGATGAGGACGGAAGACACCACAACTCGCAGGTTGATCACGGCAAGAACTCCGATCGTATGGAGGAGAGGTTCTGGAAGGGATTGATCGTGAATCCAGGGAGAATACCAGGGAAAACGTTCTTGTCCAGCAAGTTCAACGAAACTTCATATCAAATTTTTGTGGCAAGAAGGGGGCGGTTCCCGGGATGGGGAAGAAAAGCCAAGTTTAATGAAAAGTTCATGGCTGGCACATCGAGTTGAAATAGATCTGGCCTATAACGGGAACTCCTCCCGAACTTCGGCCTGCAAAGGCATTCCCTCCCTCCTTTGGAGCGTTCACTCGTGCGTTGCCTTCATCGACGTTCCCCTCAGCGAGATGCCTTCACCCTGATTGAGCTGCTGGTGGTCATCGCGATCATCGGCGTTCTCATCGCGTTGCTCTTGCCGGCGGTCCAAAGTGCCCGAGAAGCGGCCCGCCGCGCCCAGTGCACCAACAACCTGAAGCAGATTGGTCTTGGCTTCATGAACTTCGAGAGTGCCAACGGCTTCCTGCCCCAGGGGCCTCATGACGGCCACCCTCAGGCCGTGACCTCTGATGGTGTGACCCCGAACCCTGCCGGCTACAACTATGACGAGCGGCCAGGAGTCGACACCTACGGTGGAACCACCTGCTGCAACGCGGCTCACCCGGATGGCTGGAACCACTTCTTCAAGATCACCCCGTATATTGAAATGCAGCAGGTCTACAACCTGGCGAACTTCGATGCTCCCCCGATCCACGGTGGCCGGCCGGGCGACCTGAACGGCGAGAACGACGTGGCCCGCGTCTCAATCGCCATTTACAACTGCCCGAGTCGCCGCCCGTTAGAACGCTACAACGGAACGTCTGGCTTCACCCGAAATGACTATGCTGGCAACGCGGGTTTCTTCCAGGGTGAAACCTACGAGTGCAACGGCTTCTCCGGAGCCAGCGATTCTCAGTTCGTTCCTCCCCCGCCCAACGGTCTTACGCCGATTGGTGACGAGCGAGCCACCCCGAACCAGGGAAACACCGCGCGTCGGAAAGGTGCGATCGTCTGGAGCGGCCGAGGTGCGACCCGCAAGCTGGCCGACTTCCGCGACGGTACCTCGAATTCGATCCTTGTGGCTGAGAAGAGCTTGCCCGATACCCGATGGGGCTCCGATGGCGGCGATAACGAGCGCTGGAACAACTCCGGCTGGGACGAGGACAACATCCGCTGGCACTTCCCGCCGATTCCGGACTCGCAAGCCCCGGCCCTCAATGGCTTCTGCAGCGATCCGGCCGGAGGCAACACCGGCGGCACGCTCTGGCGGCGCATGTTCGGTGCCTCGCACCCGGGCGGCATGAATGCCCTGTTGGGTGACGGTTCGGTCCGTTTCATCAAGTTCACGGTGAATCCGTCCACCTTCCGCAAGCTCTGCGTGATCGACGACGGCGAGCCGCTCAGCGCCGACGAGTTCTGACCATCACACAATTTTCTTGGGACGTTTTTAAATGCGATTGCTCACATATTTTGTTCTGATGATCGGACTTTCCGGGTGTAGCGGAGGTGAGGCGCCGATTACCGACCCCTCACAGCTTCCCCCGCTGACCGAGGAGCAGAAGCAGGAAATCCAGCAGTACGACGAAATGGTCGAAGATGAAGAGAAGACCGGCGGAGGAATGGCTCCCTGACGCAGCCGTAGTGTCTGGGCCAGGACTCTCGCAGAACGGGGATCGATCCCGAGATTGATCCCCGTTCGTTTCGTTCTCCAGGTCGTGATTAGGCGTTGAAGTTTCCCTCGACCACCACGGAGTCGCCCGCCTCGGCAATGATGGCCGGCGGGCCTCCAGTGACAAGGTTCCCCCGGATGGCCACGCCGGAGCATCGGCCGCGAAGGCGAATGGCCTCGGTCATCGAGGGTTCCGATCGTCGGTCGATCAACGTGCATCCGTGAACGAGTGTGGATCGGACATTGGTCAACTCGATCGCCCTGGCGGTGGGGTCGAGCACTTGACAATGACCAAGCGTGATCGCTTCCGAGTCGCTCACCGAGATCGCCGCGCCCCGGTCGGGTCGACCGACGCGAACTCCTTCGAGGATCAGGCCGGTGAGATTGATCGCCGAGGATCGGCGGATGACAATGCCGTCGAGGAAGGACCCTCGGTAGTCGGGATTGTGGTCGATCGTGTTCGATGCGAGGCTGATGATGCGACATGCGTCGATGTCAATCGAGTGCCGCTCGGCCGAGGCGAACGAGTTTCCAGAGACGGTGACGGCCCGGCAGTGTCGGAGCCAGAGGTTTCGTTCCTGGCTCTGAAGGATGTTGCCGACGATCGTCCAGAGGCCGGCCCCGGCCGAATCGTCGCGCTCGGGGCCTTCGATGCGAACGTTCGAGCCGTTGGGGCTCGGCTTGGCCTGGATCGTGTTCGAGGCGATCGTCCCCTCGCGGACGGTTCCTTCTCGGGAGTCGATCCAGACGTCAGCCGAATCCGGGCTGTTGTCCTGGTCGTCGTGGTTGTACTCGATGTCGTTGCCGGTGATCTGAAGGTTCCGGATCTCGCTCCGGGCGATCTTGATGCCCGCGTGGCGGTGGTAGCTGATGTGGCTGCCGACGATGATCGCCTGGTGCAGGTTCACCCCGTCGAAGGAGACGCCGATCGCCTTCGGGCCCCGGCCGTGGTAGATGTGGCAGGCGTCGATCAGGACGTTGCGGTTCCGATTCGTCAGATGCACTCCGATGAGACATTGACGGATCAAGACGGCGTGAAGCGTCGCCTCCATCGTGCCCGTCAGCTCAAGGCCGACGGCCCCGTCGTGCTCGCCGGCGATCTCGATCCCGGAGACGATCGGCAGGCGCTCTCGGGTGGAGACGGAGTCGGTGAGCGACCCCGGATCGGCGGTGCCCCGATGGGTGCCGACGATCCGGAACGCCGGACCCGCCGCGGTCATGACGATCCGGGCGGTGCCGTCGCCCCGGATGGCGACGGGGCCGTGGGCGTCGAGCGGGACCTCGATGGTCCCCGAGATTCGGTAGGTTCCTCGGTCGAAGACGAGCGAGCCGTCCCCGGCCTCGACGGCGTGGCGAAGGGCCTCGGTGTCGTCGGATTGGCCGTCGCCGACGGCGCCATAATCGCGGACGGATGCCATGAGCACGTGGCTCCTGTCGAGTGGAACGGTCCAGTGATCAGTCGTTCGTGACGCGACCGAGGCCGAACTGGTCGCCGTTGCGGATCGGCTCGTCCCCTTGCCAGTGGATCTCGACGACCTTCTCGCTCATGACCGGGTTGCCGTGCTCGTCGGCCAGGGTGGCGATGATCTGCCTCGAAGGGACGTCGATGACGTCGCCGGTCGAGGGCCAGGCGATCGAGCCGTCGAGGCTGAAGGTGATCCAGCCGGGCTCGTCGCGGACGGCGATGCTCTCGCGTTGGGTGGGGGGCATGGTCGTGTTGTCGAAGATGTGGAGGCGCTGGTTGTAGGCGTCGACGACCCAGACCTCCGACTCGTCCGGCGTCAGGCCGACGCCGTGACTCGGGCAGCCGTGGCGCTTGACCGGGCCGCGGTTGAAGCCCCGGACCTCGACGCGGGCGAGCTTCTCGCCGGTGGTAATGTCGCCGATCTCGAAACCGAGCAGCTCGTTCACATTGACATAGCATCGTGTTTGCGATCCGTTGACCGTGAACGGGCGAATCGAGTGGGAGAAGGGGCCGACGGTCCTGGCGATGGTATGAGTCGAGGTGTCGGCGACGGTCAGCTCGTTCGATCGTAATCCGGCGAGGTAGGCGAAGCGGCCGTCCAGTCCATACACGGTATTGTGAGCGCCGGAATCGGGAACGATTCTGGCGATTACGTCACCGGAGATCGCATCGACGACGTGCCAGTGGGCCTTCTCGAACGAGGGGAGATAGAGCGTCTTGCCATCGGGGGAAAGAGACATGCGGTCGCATCCCCCTTCGTAGGGAATCTCCCAGAGAAGCTGTTCGGTCTTCAGGTCAAGGCATTGGAGGGTGGTGATAGTGCTGATGTAAAGACGATTGGTGATGGCACTGGCACAGATCCCCTTGACATTGATGGGGACGCCTTCGGGGTTGAGGCCGCCGGTCGGTATGCGTTTGAGGAGGCGGTGACCGTTATCGATGTCAAAGACGAGCAGGCCGTGGCCGCCGTATTCAAGATAGTTGCGAATGCCGGGTACGGCGACGTAAAGCAGGCGTCGGATGGGCTCGTCGGCGGGATCATCGGCGAGCGCCGGTCGGGCGGGCACGACCGCAATCAGAGCGAGGACGAGCAAGACAAGGGTGCGGCGGGTCGGGAGCATGGGCCCCTCCTCCTGAAGTCGGCCGATCGATCAGTCGTCGAGGGCAAACACGCACGAACACGAACGGGAGACCGCCGAAGACGGGGGCGGTCCCAATGACATAAGGTCAGGCTACAAGGCCGGATTGGTGGGAGCAACGCCCCGACACCCCGGAAGTGGCCTTGTCGATTGAAGGAAGCCGTGTATCCTCCGAGCGATCGTTCGCCCTGCCGAGGATGCCCCGAGGGGATGGTCCCCGGTCGGGCCTCGCCCTGGACCTTGCTGGGGAGTCATGGAAGATGCTCACGAAGATTCGTCCGATTGCTGTCCGAACCGTGATCGGCTCGATGGGAATGGCCGCCGGGATGGCCCTGCTGCTGACTGGCTGCGGGTCGGGTTCTGAGAACGGGGCGACGCCGGTCGCATCAGCCCCGGTCGAGACTGAGTCTGCCCCGAATCCGGAGGCCTCGACCGCCCGCCGCGCCAACCCGGAAACGCTCCCTCCGCTCGATGACCCGAACATGCCCGCGCCGTTCTTCTTCGACGATTCGGTGACTCCTTCTCGCTTCGATTCCTCTGCTTCGGTTGAAGCCCTGACTCCCCCCGCATTGCCTGAATTGCCGCAGTTGCCCCCGCCCAGCGAGCTGGCCCCGAAGGCTCGGGCCGAGGCGGAGCAGGTGATTGACGGGGTGGTCGGTGGGGTGCGTCAGGCGGTTGGCGCGATGGCGACCGGCGCGGCCAACGAGTTGCGTGGCGAGGTCAATCAGACCGTCGGCGAGATCCGATCAGAGGTCGAGCTCACAATTGATGAGGTCAAGGGCGAAGCCCGTCAGGCGGCTGATGAGCTGCGCGGCGAGGTCGAGTCGACCCTTGGCGTGGTCAAGGGGCAGGTCAATCAGAAGGTGGAAGGTGCCCGCCAGGGGGTCCGTCAGGTGGTCGGCGGTGTCCGGGAGCAAGTGACCGGCGAGGCCCAGCGTGCCCGGGAAGGTCTGCGGCAGTCAGCCCAAGAACTGACGGGTCAATTGCTCAATGATTTGGTCGGCCCGGCCCCCGCCCCGGCTCCCCAGCCTCAGCAGCCGTGATCCGCGATGCGGTGGAACGTCGCTTGCCCGGGAATCGAGGCCGGGCAGGGCGATGCGATGAAGATCGGGGAGCCCTCACCCCGTCCCTCTCCCCAGCGTGGGGAGAGGGAGCAAGACACACAACCCTCGCCCCTGCTTGCGGGGGAGACGGTGGCCAAGCCGGGTAAGGGGGCTGTCGGTCAAGACGAAGAGTCCGGCATCTGGGTCTGAGACCTCTCTCCCTGCGGGCGTGGCGAGAGAGAGCCAGATAGGTCATCTGTGCCTTCGATCGCACCGGGGAGGGTTGCCGAAGGATGGGCGATGGGATGCCGCGATGATCGCACATGTCACCACTCAAGCGGCCTGAGGGTTCATGAGGGGGGGCCGACTCGCCGTCGATTCGCCGGACACGCTCTGTATTCGGTATGATTGCTGCGGTGGACTTTGACCGATCCTCGACCGTTCCGCCTCGGAAGGGGCTCGATCTCCAAGGAGTCTGAATCCGTGTCACAAACGCCCCAGAGCCCCCGCCCTCGGTGGAGGCGTCGTCTGCGATGGATCGCGGTGGTTGGATTGGTTGTACTGATCGGTGGCATCGTGGGCCTGCCGTGGTTGATCGGGACTCCGATCGTGCGACGTGCAATCGTCGCGCAGGTCAATGTCATGTATGCTCCGACCGTGATCGAGCTGGAGGGGGTTTCCGTTTCGTGGAGCAACCCGGTTCGGCTCAGGGGCGTGGTGCTTCGCGACGGCAACGGCAAGGCGGTCGTCACCAGCCCGACGGCGACGCTCGATCGGTCGCTCTGGCAGTTGGCGACAATGCAGCCGGACTTCGGCACCCTGACCTTGCACGGAGCCGCGGTGGATATCGAACGTCGGGCCGACGGGTCGATTGACCTGGCCGAGGCGCTCGAGCCGATTCTGGCCGGTGGCGACGACGATGATGAAACTTTAGGGGACGACGAAGGCCCGTCCACGCGGTTTACCCTGGCGATCGACGCCGGAACCCTGAAACTGACCAGCCCTGAACTGGCCGCGCCCGTCACAGCCGATCGGCTCGACATGACGTTGGTTTGCTTGCCTGCCCCTTTGAGCTGGGAGATCGCGCTGACCAATCCCGATGCCCGGAGCCTGGCGGTCTCGGGGCACTATGATGCTCGGAATCCGGAAGCGGCCGAGGCGGTCGTGGCGATTGCCGGATCGCGCTGGCCTCTGGCGGTCGAGCAGGCGGGAGTCGTGGCCGAAGGGATTTTCGGGGGAGAGGTTGGCGTACGGATGGTCGGGACGGACTTGCAACTGACCGGGGACACGGTCTTGACCAACGTTTCGGCCGGAGGGCCGACGCTCAAGGGTGATCAACCGGAGTTTGATCGGATCGAGGCTGCCTGGGATCTTGATCTGGAAGCCGAAGGCGTGGCCATTCGACAGCTTGACCTGAAGGCACCCGTTGTGACCGTTGGACTTGACCCGGATGGGCCGGAAGGTGGGTCGAAGTGGGTCGGCCGGGTCGATCTGGCTGCCCTGGCGACGCAAATGCCGAACACACTCGCCTTGCGAGAGGGCTTGACCCTGGAGCAAGGGGCGGTCGATGTGGTGGCAATCCTCGGGCCGGAGGGGGAGGATGGTGCCTCACCCGCCGAGGTCACGGCCCGGATTGCCGAGCTCTCTGCCCGGGAAGGGACGCGGGTGGTGGCGATGGACGAGCCGATCACCGTGTCGGCTCGGCTTCAGCAGGGTACAGGCGCTGCGGTCGAGGTCGAGACGATTACGGTTGTCTCAAGCTTCCTGAATGCCGAAGGGCAGGGGGACCTGGACCAGGGAGTCACGTTCGGCGGTGCCATCGACCTGAATGCGCTCGATACCCAACTGCGTCAATGGGTGGATCTGGGAGCGGTGGCGTTGGGGGGCTCGGGCCGGTTCGGTGGCGATTACCGGCGCGATGAGGCGGGCAGTTCCTACACGGCTCGCCTGGCGGTCGAAGGCCAGGCGTTGCGGGTCGCCGGCGTGACCGAGGAACCGATCGTTCGGGAAGCGGCCCGGTTTGACCTGATTGTACAAGGCCCGGCCGCGACTCCAGGGTTGCCGACCGGGTGGAACCGGGTGCATGCCGCCGCAAAGACCGAAGGCGTTGATGCGGTGGTGGACGTCTCGCCGACCGAGGACGCGCTGGCCGTTCGCGGGCGACTGGCGATGGATGAGGCGGCTCCAGAGGAAGGAGACCCGGTGGTCGATCCGCCGTCCCTGGCCTTCGATGCCGTCTACCGATCCTCCGACGACCGGCTCGATCTGGCCGAACTTCTGGTCGAACACGCGATGGGACGAGTGCGGGCCTCGGGACGGATCGACGCGGTCTCGACGGCTCGGGTGGCGTCGCTCACGGGGGCGTTCGAGCCGGATTGGGAGGCCATCAGCCATCGTGTGGCCGAGGCAACCGAGCCGCAGGCCCGACTGGTCGGGACCCCTCGGCCGTTCCGCCTGAATGGTCCGCTGTCGGGTGGCTCAACGAAGGAGATCCTCAACGGAATCGACGCCGAATTGGGTGTGGATTTGACCGAGGCGGTGGTTTTCGGCTTGCAGGTCGGGCCGGCTCCGTTACTGGTTCGGGTCGATCGAGGGGAGATCCTGATTGATCCGATCGCGACGACGCTCAACGGTGGTCAACTCGTGGTGACACCGGCGGTCGATCTGGGAGAGGACGGCTCGATGATCCTGACGATTGCCGAGGGCTCGGGGATCGACCAGATTGAGATCACCGATGACGTTTCCCGGCGGGTGCTTGCCTACATTGCTCCGGTGCTTCGCGAAGCGACGCAGGTCGACGGACGGCTCTCGGCCAGGGTCGATCAGTTGCGTGTGCCACTGGCTGGGCCGACACCAGAGGACGGTGGGGCCGAGGTCGAAATGGCGGCTCGGGTTGCCTTCCAGCAAGTGACGTATGGTCCTGGCCCGATGATGCAGAAAATTCTGGGCCTCTCGGGCCTCTCGCAGCAGGACGTGCCGAACCTGACGATCAATCAGGTGGTGGACGTGGCGATTGCCGAGGGCCGGGTGCATCAGAGCGGCCTGGAGATTGTGGCGGCCGAAGGGGTGGCTCTGCAATTTGAAGGGTCGGTCGGGCTCGATCAGACCCTGGCGATGCGCGTGGGCGTGCCCTTGAGCGAGCGATTGCTCGGAGGTCAGCAGGTCCTGAACGACGTGCTGGGAGGAACCCGCGTCGGCGTGCCGATCGGCGGGACGCTTGGCCAGCCGCGACTGGACCAGGAGGCCTTCCGGATCGGGCTTCGCCAGCAGGGAGGCCGATTGATCGGCCGAGGAGCGGCCGTGGGGGCCGGTCAGTTGCTTCGCATGCTCGGTGATGAGGACGGTCGATCCGGCAATGACCAGGAAGGCCCCGTCAACCCACCTCAGGTGGCTCCTCCGGCGGAAGATCTGCTGCGCGACGTTGGACGAGGCTTGCTCCGCGACGTGATCGGCGGGGGATCAGGTCGAAAGGACGAGCAACCCTGATCGACGCAACACGGAAAATTTGCAACGCTGGGATCAACACGTAACCAGGCGTCGCGAACACCCGGGGAATTTGTGCCGGGTTGCGTTCGAGACGCCTGGTTGCTTGGAAGCGGTTGCGGCGCAGGAGGCCGACCCGTTCGGTGAACGGGTCGAATCATCGAATGGTCAATCATTGCCCTGGAGATGGGCTTCGAAGAACCAAAGGCGCTTGTCGACCAACCGACTGATTTCGGTGAACAGGTCGGCGGTATCCTTGTCGCGGAGTTCCTCGGCCTGGTCGATCGCGGCCCGGACGCTGTTGGCGTAAATGCCGATGCGCTCGACAAGGGCATGGACGTGATCGATTGCATCGACCAGGTCGTTCGGATATTCCGGAAGGCTGGTCGATTCGGCCGCCATGCGGAGGGTTCCTGAAACGTGTCCGCCAAGGGCAGTGGCTCGCTCGGCAATCTCGTCGATGAAGGGAATCAGTTCGCCGGCGAAGGTGTCGGTCAATTCGTGGATCGAGTAGAAGTTGCGGCCCTTGACGTTCCAGTGGGCGTGTTTCACCTGGGTGTACAGATCCATCGAATCGGCAACGTGCTGGTTAAGGAGATCGACCAGCTTCTCGCGTTGTTCGGTGGGTAAATCGACTCGAGTCCGGAACATGCGGTGGGTCTGACTGGTCGCCATAACGTTCAGGTCCTTCAAGGAACGAGCCACAGGGCGGAGTGGCCTCCGGGGAGACGCGGTCGCCGCGCATCGGGGCCACGCGAGTGACACAATGCTGGGGAAAAAAGAGAGGGGGCGATTGAGTCCAGGTCGTGTCGGTTTAGGACCTCGACCATCCGGGATTTCTCGCACCTCGGGAGTCTCATTGGGCAACTCTCATGCCAGTGGTGTGAGAGGTGGTCGAGTCGGGAGAATTGAGGTGGAAACGCTGCCGGATGGGCGGGCCGATCCGCTGAAATTGTCGCAGCTTAGGGCAATGCAGCGGTGCTTGACATGGCCGAGCCGGTTTTTCTAGGATGTCGCACTTCGCAACGCCTCGACGACGCCATCCGGTGCGGTCTGGACCATTGCTCTTGAGCACACCCAACCGGAATGCGCGATACCGGCCCGGTCGAGCCGGACGAGCACGGATCGGATTCGGAGCCCTTGGGACGGATGGGCCGAGCTCCGGCTGGGGCGTTCTTTTCCGACGGATCGGAAGCGGATTCTGTCGCTTCCTTGCTGGAGTGGATCACCGATGCGGATCGTGCTGGACGCGATGGGGGGGGACCTGGCTCCCGGGCCGATCGTTGAGGGAGCAGTTGAGGCCGTTCGAGGAGAGCCTGGCCTGACGGTGGTCCTGGTCGGAGACGAGGCCCGCGTGGCGGCGGAACTGGCCCATTACCCCGATGCCCCCCGCGATCGCTTGCCGATCGTTCATGCCTCGGAAGTCATTGGCATGGATGAGAAGCCGGTCGAAGCCCTGCGAAAGAAACGCGACAATTCCATCTCCAAGAGCTGGGCCTTGATGTCCGCCGGAGAGGTGGGCGGAATCGTTTCGGCGGGAAGTACTGGCGCGATGGTCGCCTCGGCCCTGTTCAACGCCAAGATGTTCCTCCCCGGCGTTCGACGGCCGGGGATCGCCGCGATTTTCCCCTCGCACCACGGGCCGGTGGTGATTGTGGACGTGGGGGCGAACATGAACGCCCGGCCTGAAGATCTTTATCAATACGGCGTGATGGGAGCGGTGTACGCGGAGCAGATTCTTGGGGTCGATAAGCCCCATATTGGTTTGCTCAACGTCGGCAGCGAGGAGGCGAAGGGGACCGAGCTGACCCGAGCCACCGCTGCCTTGTTCCGCGCGAGTCAGATGTCGAACCGCTTCCGAGGCAACATCGAAGGGCGAGACATTTACGAAGGGGACGCCCGCGTGGTCGTCTGTGAGGGGTTTGTGGGCAATGTCTTGCTCAAGGCGGGCGAGGGGGCGGTCGAGTTCCTCTTTTCGGAGCTGAAGCAGGAGATTGCCCGCTTGCTGCCCGAGATTCCCGAGGAGGCCGGCGGCAAGATTATTACCTCGCTCCGGGGTCTGAAGCGACGCTACGAATACCACGAGTACGGCGGCGGCCCGCTGCTGGGTATCCGAGGCTCGTGCATCATCTGCCACGGTTCGAGCGACGCCCGAGCCATCAAGAACGCCCTGCGGGTTGCCTCGACTCTGGCCACCGATCAGGTCAACGACCAGATTATCCGAGAGCTGGAAGCCGCCCCGAAGATCGAGGAAGTCGCGCCGCCGAAGGCCGAAGGGGACGTGGCCCCGTAACCTCGAGCGATCGGATCGAATGCCCTGGATTGATCGACACCCCGAACACGGACGAATGCACTGATGAAGGTCGCGTTTCTGTTCCCCGGCCAGGGCGCCCAGGCGGTCGGTATGGGCAAGGAGCTGTACGAGGAGGTTCCGGCGGCTCGCGAGCTGTTTGATCGGGCCGATGCGATTCTCGGATTTCCGCTGTCGAAACTCTGTTTCGAGGGGCCGGCCGAGGCGTTGGAGGCCACTGACGTCAGCCAGCCGGCGATCTTTGTGGCAAGCCTGGCGGCCCTGGAAGACCTGAAGGCGAGGGAGCCGGATCTGGTTGCCTCGGTGGCCGGGGCGGCGGGCCTGAGCCTGGGAGAGTACACGGCCCTCGTCTTTGCCGGGGCGCTCGACTTTGAGGCCGGCTTGCGGACGGTTCGACGCCGGGGAGAGGCGATGCAGGCGGCCTCGAACGCCTCGCCGAGCGGGATGACCAGCGTGCTCGGCCTGGATGAGGCGAAGGTCGATGAACTCATCGCCCGCGTGGCGACGATCGGTGGCGGAACAATCTGGAAGGCGAACATGCTTTGCCCGGGAAACATCGTCGTCTCGGGGTCGAAAGAGGCGCTGACGCACGTCGAGCCGATCGCCACCGAGCTGGGGGCGATGAAGGTCATCCCCCTGGCCGTCGCTGGAGCCTTTCACACCGACCTGATGAAGCCTGCTGATGCGCAACTGGCCGAGGTGCTGGCGTTGGCGGATCTGAAGCCTCCGCGGATTCCGGTTTACTCGAACGTGACGGCCGGTCCGCATGGTGACGACCCGGATGCAATCCGCCAGACGCTCGCCACGCAGGTGACGCGGGGGGTCTTGTGGGAAGCCTCGATGCGACGGATGCTCGACGACGGGTTCGACACCTTTTATGAGATCGGGCCGGGCCGGGTCTTGACCGGGCTGTTGAAGCGGATCAATCGCAAGGTTCCCTGCACGAGCGTGCCGGCTCGGTGAGGCGATGGGCCGATTCGTCCGGCGTGCAAACGGTTTGCGGAGAGGCTCCGGGGCGGACAAGGCCGGGTTCTTACCGCTGAATTGGCCTTGATCGGCCGCAATCGGGGGGGATATAACCGCTCGAATTGCCCGAGCGAACGGTTTGGGCACTCGATCGAACCCTGGCCGCGTGAAGGATCTTCAGCATCATGCCCGCCGACGCGATTCCGCATTCTGGTTGTACAGTCGAATTGTCGGGTCAGGTGGCCCTGGTGACGGGAGCCTCGCGAGGGATTGGCCGCGCGATCGCGGAACGGCTGGCGTCCTGTGGGGCCACCGTGGCCGTGGTGGCACGATCGGTCGAGGGGCTCGCAGGAACCCTTGAGGCGATTCGATCGGCCGGCGGCACGGCCGAGGCCTTTGCCGGCAGCGTTGCCAGCTCTGAGGACGTGAACCGGATCGTGAGCGAGGTCGAGGCGAAATTCGAGAAGGTTCATGTCCTGGTCAACAATGCCGGGATCACGAAAGACGGCCTGATGCTCCGGATGGAGGATGAGGCGTTCCGCGACGTGCTGGAAACCAACCTGTTCGGGGCCTTTTACTTCACCCGGGCCGTGGGAGCGTTGATGATGCGCCAGCGTTACGGGCGGATTGTCAATATCTCCAGCGTGGCCGGACTGATGGGGAACCCGGGCCAGGCGAACTACTCGGCCAGCAAGGCCGGTCTGATCGGGTTTACCCGGACAGTGGCCCGGGAGCTGGCGACGAGGAACATTACCGTCAATGCCGTGGCCCCCGGCTTTATCGAGACGGACATGACCGACGTCTTGCCCGACAAGGTCAAGGACGCGGTCAAGGATCACGTCCCGATGAAAAAGTTCGGCCAGGTGGACGATATTGCCGATCTGGTCTGTTATCTTTCCGGTCCCGGAGCACGCTACCTGACCGGTCAGGTCATTGCCGTCGATGGCGGAATGACCGCCTGATGGGACGCGTTGAGCGATCGAACCCGACCCGAGCCTGACCGCGAGGGTCGGTCGTCGCATCGGCAGTCTGGACAATCCGGGGGCGGGCTGATAAGGTGTTGCCCTCGGGGTCTTGATCGACCCGAATGTCGGCCGGCCATGTGCCTCCGATCGGTGGACGGAGGCCCTTTCGGACAAGGACTGACGATCCAGCGGCACGCATGAGAATGCCTGCCAGGATCGGGCCGGTTCACCCCACCATCCGCATTTGCATCGCACTCATTCTGTAATCTGACCCGCCGGCATCCGGGCCGCTGCCGATCGTCCACGGACGGGCGGGGGCCGGCCGTTGCCCCCGTGACCAAGGAGGTCCGCCCGTGTCGATCGAAGAACGTGTCGTGGAGATCGTCAGCGAGCAAATGGGCGTCGCCAAGGACCAGATCACTCGCGAGACCGAGTTCATCAAGGACCTGGGCGCCGACTCGCTGGACACCGTCGAACTGGTGATGGAATTCGAAGAAGAGTTCGACATCCAAATTCCAGACGAGGAAGCCGAGAAGATCCAGACCGTCGGCCAGGCGGTGGATTACATCCAGGAACATAGTAAGTAACCGCAACCGCTCCTCGCCCTTGCAATGGCGGCAGGCGAGTCACCCGGCGGGGGTTTCCCCGCCGAGGCCACGCCGGGGCGAACCGAGATCGATCGTCATGTCGCGTCGCGTTTTTATTACGGGCATGGGTGTCGTCACCGGTCTGGGCGAAACCCTCAACGACTTCTGGGCCGGATTGCTCGAAGGGCGGAGCGGTGTTGGCCCGCTGACGCTCTTTGACACAACCCCGTTCAAGGTCCACTTCGGGGGCCAGGTCCGCGATTGGGACCCCGATGCCCGATTCGGCCACAAGGAAGCCCGTCGGCTCGATCGCTTTGCCCAGTTTGCGCTGGTGGCCGCCGAAGCGGCAGTGCAAGACTCCGGGCTCGACTTCAACGCACCGCCCATCCCTCATGAGCGTTGTGGGGTGTACATCGGATCGGGCATCGGCGGGCTGAACGAGTTCGAGGAACAGCACCGCAACCTGATCGAGAAAGGCCCCCGGCAAATCAGCGCGTTCACCATCCCGAAGCTGATGGTCAACGCCGCCAGCGGCCAAATCTCGATCAGATACGGTCTGAAAGGCCCGACCTCGGCCATGGCCACTGCATGCGCCAGTGCCGCCAACGCGATTGGAGATGCCTTCAAGGCGATTCAGTCGGGTTGGGCCGACCTGATGGTAACCGGAGGCAGTGAGGCGGCGATTACCCATATGGGACTCGGCGGGTTTGCCTCGATGCGGGCGCTTTCCACCCGCAACGACGACCCGCAACGGGCCAGCCGCCCGTTTGATAAGGATCGCGACGGCTTCGTGCTGGCTGAAGGGGCCGGCGTGCTCATCATCGAGGCCGAAGAAGTCGCCCGAGCCCGAGGGGCCCGCCTCTATGCTGAGATTCTCGGCTACGGCATGTCGGCCGACGGCTCGCACATTACTGCTCCCGACGAGGAAGGCCGAGGGGCCGCCCGCGCCATGCGGATGTGCCTCGACGACGCGAAGTGCGACCCCTCGACCGTCGGCTACATCAACGCCCACGGCACGAGCACTGGTCTGGGAGACCTGGCCGAGACGAAGGCCATGAAAACAATCTTCGGTGATCATGCCAAGAACGGTTTGATGGTGTCCAGCACCAAGAGCCACCTTGGGCACCTGCTGGGAGCCTCGGGAGGGGTGGAACTGGTCGCCTCGGCCCTGGCGATCCACCGAGGTGTCCTGCCGCCGACGATCAACCTCGACGAGCCGGGCGAAGGCTGCGACCTCGACTACATTCCCCACACCGCCCGAGAGGTCCGCGTCGATCGAGTGATGTCGAATAGCTTCGGCTTCGGCGGCCACAATGCGAGCCTGGTAATCGGTCGTCCGTGAGCCTGGCCCCTTCCTTCGACGCGATTGGGAGCCACGCATGAGCTACACCCGTCGCGAAGCTCTGTTCAGTGTGATCGCCCCGGTGCTGGCTGCCGCCGCCAGGCCGGGGCGTCTCAATGCGCCGACCATCCTGCTCCGGTCGAGCTGGCAGACCGAGAATATCGGGGACATCGCCCATACACCGGGCCTGATCGCACTTCTGGAGCACCACTGGCCCGAGGCCAGGGTCATCCTCTGGCCAAGCCGCCCGCTCGAACGAGGGGTCGAGCCGATGCTCCGCAGGCGCTTCCCGGGCTTGCGGTTGATTCGGGAGCTGCAGGTAGGTGAGCCCCGGGACCACGACCCGACGCTCGACGAGGCGATCGGCTCGGCTGATCTCTTGCTGCACGGCTCTGGCCCGTCGATCGTCGGTGCTGCGTCGATCCGTCAGTGGCGAGCGGCCACCGACACGCCCTTCGGTCTGTTCGGCGTGACGATCAGCGAGGTCAACGAGGCATCGCTCGACCTTCTTGCGGCGGCTTCCTTCGTTTTCACGAGAGAGACGCGGTCGCTGGCGCTGGTGAACGAGGCCGGGATCGCCGGTCCAAACGTCCGGTTCGTTCCCGATGCGACCTTTGCGCTCGATCTGCGCGACGAGGAATCGGCCAAACGCCTGATGACTGAGCATGGCCTCTCGCCGGGCCGATTCGCCTGCTTCGTACCGCGGCTGCGGTACACGCCTTACTGGGAGCTGAGACCGGGATCGGTTCCGGAGGATCGGATCGCCGAGCGTTCGGCCATCAACGAGGAGTTCGCCGATCAGGACCACGCGAAGCTCCGACAGGCACTGATCGCCTGGGTCCGCGAGACCGGCGGCAAGGCACTGATCGTCCCCGAGATGACCTATCAGGTGGAGATCATCCGTCCCCTCGTCTTCGACCCGCTGCCCGACGACGTGAAGGCCAAGGCCGTTCCCCTGGACCGCTACTGGCTGACCGACGAGGCTGCTTCCGTCTATCGCCAGGCCGCTGCGGTGGTGAGTCACGAGTGCCATTCGCCGATCATTGCGCTGGCCGGCGGCACCCCAGCCATTTACCTCCGCCAGCCGACTGACACCTGGAAGGGGCAGATGTATCCCGACCTCGGGCTAGGCGATTGGATGATGAACGTCGAGGAGGTGACGGGAGCTCAGGTTGCCGACCGCTTGCTCGCCATTCACTCCGATCCCGACGCTGCCGAGACCCTCCGAGCGAGGGCAATTGAGTCGGCCGCAGAACGATTTCGGCTGGGTGTTGCAACGGCCCGAGAGGCGATCCAGCAGTCGTGACCGTCTCTCAGGCCTTGAGGTCGAGATTGTCGAGCACGGCTCAATAGGCGTGCTTCTCGCTCTCGCTCTCCGGGGTGACGGGCTCAGGGGCCGAGGGGGCGATGCTCTGGCGGATGGTGCGGGCGTCGGATTCGGCGCGGAGGCGGGCGATGGCGTCGGCCAGGGGGAGGGCACCCTGGTCGCCGTCGATCCGGTCGCGGTAGGCGACGAGGCGGGCCTCGGCCTCCTTGGCTCCGACAACGAGCATGACGGGGATTTTTTCGAGCTGGGCGTCTCGGATCTTCGCGCCAATCTTCTCGGGTCGGCGGTCGATCGAAGCGCGGAGACCTACGGCCTTCAACTCGTCGAGGACCTCGTTGGCATAGTCGGCGACCTTGTCGGAGATCGGCAAGACGCGAACCTGTTCCGGGGCGAGCCAGAGGGGAAAGGCTCCGGCGAAGTGCTCGATGAGGATGCCCATGAACCGCTCCATCGAGCCGAATGGGGCGCGATGGATCATCACCGGGCGATGCGGCTTGTTGTCGGCTCCGGTGTATTCGAGTTCAAAACGCTCGGGCAAGACGTAATCAAGCTGCACGGTGCCGAGCTGCCACTGACGGCCGAGGCAGTCTCGGACGACGAAATCGGCCTTCGGGCCGTAGAAGGCGGCCTCGCCCTCGGCTTCCTCGTAGGCGAGTCCCATCTCGTCGAGCACGGCGCGGATGTCGGCCTCGGCACGCTCCCAGACGTCGAAGTCGGCCCCCTGGAACTTCGGGTCGTTGCGGTCGCTCTTGGAGAGGCGGACGCGGTAATCGTTCAGGCCGAGGCTGCCGAGGATGTACTGCGTTAGCTCCATTGTCTCGCGGAACTCGCCGCGGACCTGATCCGGGGTGCAGAACAGGTGGGCGTCGTCCTGGGTGAAGCCGCGGACACGGGTCAGGCCGGCGAGCTGGCCCGACTGCTCGTAGCGGTAGACGGTGCCGAACTCGGCCAGCCGCACGGGCAGGTCGCGGTAGCTGCGCGGCTGGGCGGCATAGATCTGGATGTGATGGGGGCAGTTCATTGGCTTGAGCAGGTATTCCTCGCTCACGCCATGTTCCATGACGTAACCGATGCGTCCGGCGGCGTCGAGCTTCCAGTACTCGGCGTCGTCGATCCGGGCCTCGGCCAGGAGGATCTTCTGGGTGTCGTCGTCCAGCTCGTTCCGTTCCAGGCCGGCGACCAGAGCCATGGCCGGGTCGCTCAGCATTTTGAGGGTTGGGAACTGCGAATCGCGGTAGTACGGGTAATGGCCGCTCGTCTTGTAGAGTTCCACCTTGCCGATGTGAGGGGTGTAAACCGGCTCATAGCCTCGCTTGAGCAGTTCTTCTTTCAAGAACTGTTCGAGGATGCCGCGGACGATCGCCCCCTTGGGCATCCAGAGGATCAAGCCCGAACCGACCTTCTCAGAGAGGGTAAACAAGCCGAGTTCCTTGCCGAGCTTGCGGTGGTCTCGCTTCTTAGCCTCCTCGATCTGGGTGAGATACGCTTCCAGGTCCTTGCGGTCGAAGAAGGCCGTGCCGTAGAGCCTCTGAAGCATCGGGCCGTCGGTTCGGCCTTTCCAGTAGGCCGCGGCGATCGAGAGCAGCTTGAAGGCCCCGACCTTCCCGGCGTGGGGAATGTGAGGTCCGCGGCAGAGGTCGACAAACTCTCCCTGTCGGTAGAACGAGAGAGTGCCGAAGGTGTGCAATTCCTGATCGATGTGCTCGACCTTCAACTGTTGGCCGAGGTCTTCGCAGAACTGCCGGGCGTCGGGGACGGGCAGGGTGAAGCGTTCGAAGGGCTCGGCCTGCTGGATGATCGCCCGCATCTCGGCTTCGATGGCCTCGAAGTCATCTTCGGAGATGGTTCGGGAATCGGGCAGGTCGATGTCGTAATAGAAACCGTTGGCGGTTGTCGGCCCGAACGCGAGCCGAGCACCGGGGAAGATTCGGAGGATCGCTCGGGCCATGACGTGCGCGGTTGAGTGGCGCAGGACGTCGAGCGATTCGGAGTCTTTCGGGGTCAGGACGCGGAAGGAGATTGGTCCCTCGGTCGTGACCTCCAGTGGGCGATCGAGATCGACGATTGTCCCGTTGGCCACGGCGGCGACGGCGGCATCGGCCAGCCGTTTGCCGATGGAGGCGGCCACCTCTCGGGGGCGGACCCCCTCGGAAAAGTCCTTAACCGAACCGTCCGGCAATTGAATCTGAACCATCGGAGTGTGTGCCCGGTCGGGATGCGACCGGCCCTTGAGACGACAGAGCCGCCCCCTCCGACCCACAACGCCGGCCCGGCGCGGCTCCGTCAACTCGAATCATCTGGTCTGAGGTGATAGACTATCATCAGGAATCGCGTGGCGTCCAGCGACGGAAGGTCGTCTTCCGGACTCCAACGCGACTCGCTGGCGTGTCCGAGTCATTGTGATCGGTCGATCGCTTCTCCCAAAGCGGCAGTCCCGGACCCCCGGCCTTCACATGTCGATCGCCGATGATGACCGATCGCTCCTCTTTGCGACGCTCGCGGCGCGATCGGGTCTGATCTCGATCTCCGAGCTGGACGAGGCGCTGAAGCGTTGGGCGGCCGACCGTTCCCGGTTCATCGCCGAGGTGCTCGATGACCTCGGTTCGCTCGACGCTCAGAAGAAGGCCGCGGTCGAGCAGTTGATGCGTCTGCATCTCTCGCAGCATGGGAACGATCCCTCGCAAAGCCTTCGGGCCTTGTCGACCGTGTCGGTCCAAGACGCTTCAGCACCTGACCAGGACAACGCGTGTTCGTATCTGATAGAACTGACTGGTTTTCCCGGCGACCCGGATGTCACCCTGATTCCGGGAAACGCTGGCCGGAGTCGGTCGGTGGGGGCCGCGGGTGCGGTGGGCGATGCCCGATTCCAGGTCATCCGGTTGCACGCGAAGGGGGGGCTGGGTGAGGTCCACGTCGCTTACGATCGTGAGCTGGATCGCGACGTGGCGTTGAAGGAAATCCAGGCTCAGTACGCCGATGATCTGGCCAGTCGAACCCGATTTCTGCTTGAGGCAAGAATCACGGGTAATCTGGAGCATCCAGGAATTGTGCCAGTCTATGCCCTGGGGCAGCATGAGGATGGACGGCCGTATTACACGATGCGGTTTGTTCGAGGCGAGTCGCTCCGCGATGCGATTGATCGTTTTCACCGAAGCGAGGGACGGCCAAGGACCCGGAGAGACCGGGCCTTGCGGCTGCGGAAGTTCATTGTCCGGTTCCTTGCCGTCTGTGATGCGGTGGACTATGCGCACAGCCGAGGGGTGATCCACCGCGATCTGAAGCCGTCGAACATTCTGCTCGGGCCTCACGGAGAAACCTTGGTCGTCGACTGGGGGTTGGCCCGGCCGCTTGACGAACTCGATGCGGCTGAGGCTGACGCCGAAGGGATGATCCAGAATTTCGAACCGGAATCGAAGGGGATCGAGGCGACGGTTGCCATTGGTCCTCAGCCCAGTGTGTTGCTCGGCGCCGGATCGGGATCGACCGAGCAAACCGTGCCCGGCGTGGCCGTAGGAACGCCTCACTACATGGCCCCGGAACAGGCGATCGGCGATTCGGAGCGCATTGGTCCGGCGAGCGATGTTTACAGTCTCGGCGCGACGCTTTCCACCCTCTTAACGGGCCATCCGCCCATTGAGGGGTCGGACCCGAAGTCGATCTTGAATCGGGTGAAGACGGGTGAGGTGGTGGCGGCCCGGTCCCGTGATCGGACCATCGACCCGTGCCTTGACGCGATCTGCTCGAAGGCGATGGCGTTTGAGCCGGCCGACCGCTACCCGACCGCCCGGGCGCTGGCCGATGACCTGGAACGGTGGCTGGCCGATGAGCCGGTCTCTGCTCGTCGCGATCCGTTCGTAATCCGGCTCGGCCGCTGGTCGAGACGACATCAGACCTGGGTGGCCGGGGTCCTGGCGGCTCTGCTGGTGGCCCTGGGGAGCCTGGGATTCATCGGACAGGTCGTGCTGGATCGTCAGCAGGCACGGCTCGATCGCGAGGTGGCGCTGGCCGAGGCCCGTGAGGCCGATCGAGAAGCACAGGTCGCTCGCGACGCCGAGCGGTTGCAACGATACTATGCCCTCTTCGACCGGCTTCGCCAGCGATCAGCCGACCCTCGGCCCGGCTGGACCTGGCAGGCTCGCGACGAGCTGGCCGAAGCTGCGAGGCTTCGCCCCCGAGAGGACGTGGATGGGGCTGCCTTGCTCCGAACCATCGCCGCCGAGCGGCTGGCGACGTTCGATTACAAGGACGCCGAGGATCTGCTGCTGGGACTGAATCCAAGCTGCGTCGCCTTCGCCCCCAATGGCCAAACCCTGGCGCTGGGCGAGTTCAAGGCTCAAGGGTTTCTGGTCTGCTCGGTCGTGCTCGTCGATTGGCCGTCCGGGACGATTCAGCGTCGGCTCTCGTTTCCGGCGTCGTTCAAAGACCAGATTCGAGACGGGGGGCAGGATGGTGTCCGTCGGATGACCTTTGATGCCGAGGGCCGGTGGCTGGCTGCCGGCACGCGGAGCGGTCGGATTCAGCTCTGGGACCTTCAACAGGACGATCCGCACCGTCTGGTTTGGTCGGCCCATGAGGGGAATCTGCTCGGCCTGGCCTTCGCGGCCGGGGGTGACGCTCCGGCGATTGTTTCCTGCGGCGAGGATGGTGCCCTCCGTCGCTGGGAACTCGACGCGCCTCGGCGTGCTCCTCGGGCTCCGGCCGCCGAGTTTCGTGGCGAGGGGCCGGTGCAAACCCTGGCGATCAGCCGATCGGGAGCTCTGGCGTGTGTGGTGGGAGGTCGCTTGCATCGGCACGACCCGAACACGCTGGAGTCGATCGAGCAAGGACCGGAGGTCGGAAGCAATCGCCTGGCCTGGAGCCCCGACGGCCGGATGATTGCCGCCGGAGGCTCCGAGGCAATCACCTTGGTTTCGAGCGATCGGATGCAGGTTGTTGACCTTCTGACCGACCCGGAACTTTCCACGGCGGCCCATCGTTACGATCTGAGCGACCTGGACTTCCACCCATCCGGCTCGCTGCTGGCGTCCGCCTGTTCACATGATGACGATCGGTGCATCAAGTTCTGGGACGCAAGCACCGGGCAGATGGTCGGTTCCATTCACGAGGCCGAAGGGACCGGCTACGGGCTGATCGACGTGGCCTTCGACCCCGACGGGGACCAGATCGTTACGACCGGCAAGGGGAGGGCAACCCAGAGGGAGCTCACGGACCATCCGGCCTATGAGGCCATCGGGCTCGATGAAACCCTGGTCAAGGCGGTGGCCTACATGCCCGATGGTCAGAGCGTGGCCCGGCTCGGTCGATCAGAGGATTTGATCCGAGTGGAGCTTTGGAGCTTTGATGGGCCGAAACGACTGGCAGGACTCGACCTACCGGCCGAGGGATCAGACAATGGCGGGCCCCTGTCACTGGCCGTGTCTCCGAAAGGGGATTACGTCGCATTCAGTGGAACAGGTGCCGGCGTGCTTCTTTGGAAGATTGGCTCGGAAGCGCCTCCGGAAGTGATCGGGCGAATCAATCCGTCGGCCTTGCAATTCTCGACCGACGGCCGACGGCTGTGGTTCCTGTTCGATGATCAGCGGGAGATCGGTTGCTGGGATCTCGAGCGTCAGGCCCAGATCGTCGGCTGGCGTGATCGGGGGGCGGAGATTGTTCGGGGAATGCTCACCCTTCCCAGCCTGACCCTCGCCGAGCCCTGGATTGCCGCCGGGGGCCGCGACGGCCTGACCCGTCTGCTCCGGCTCGACGCGGACGATCCGGTTCTGGTTCGTCAGTGGGATCACAAGGACGGCCCAATCCACGCCCTGGCGCTCCGAGAGGATGGCAGTCTGGTTGTTTCGGGAACCTCGGGGGGAGCTCTGGTCTTGATTCCGTTACCCGACGGCGTGCCATCCGCCACGATCGGGGACGCTCATCCGGGTGGGGTTTCGTCTCTGGCGATCGCTCCTGATGGACGAACCCTGGCCTCGGGAGGGGTTGATCAGGTCGTTCGACTCTGGCGGATTGACGCATCGACGCTCCGGCTCGTGGCGACGCTTGGCGAAGCGACAGGCCCCATTATTGGGCTCGACTTCGCTCCCGACGGCCGATCGCTGGCCGTTGCGGTCGAAGGAGAGCAAGCGATGCGGCTTTGGCGGCTCGACCGGCTCGAATCGTCCTGGGATGCGGGGGGCATCGGGATTGAACGCTGAGACGCATGAGGGTTGGTCTCGGCAATGGCTTCGCAGGCCGCAGAAATTGCCTCGTTGGCCAGGGCGCGGCCGATCGGTACGAGCGGCCCTTCGAAGCCTGACGATCGCTCGGCTTGGTTCGGAGGGGAGGTCGGCGCGGCCGATGATGGTTCGGCGACAGGATGGTCTTTTGTCCCCGCTCGGCGATGGTCGCCTCGGGGCCTGGTCACTCGGAGGAGCGCCGACCCATGGGCTTCCTGAACGGGCGCGTCAGCTATGTGCGGTTCCGGGTCAGCGGTGAGTCACCCTTGCCGTTCGACGAGGAAATCCTGGAACTGGCCGCGAATCACGCCATCGGCCGACACGGCGATGCCGACCCGACCGACGGGGTGCATTTTGGCTGGTCGGGCGGCAACCATGTACTCGACATGACGTTCGAGCTGGGCAAGAACGCGATCAACGACGCTTTGCATCTTGGGATGAGGATCGACGCCGACAAGATTCCGGGCGATCTGCTGAAGGCCTACACCCAGATCGAACTTGATGCTCGAGCCGCGCAAAATGCCAGCGGCCGACCCACCAAGGCCCAACGTGAAGAGGCGAAGGAAGCCGCGAAGGTCCGCGCCGAGGCCGAGGCCGCCGACGGTCGCTATCGGCGTCGGAAAATGCATCCGATCCTCTGGGACGCCCGCACCAACACGCTCTACGCTGGCGCCACGTCCAACGCTGTGCTCGACCGCCTGCTCCCCTTGTTCCGAGAGACGTTCGATCGAACACTCGAACCCGTGACCGCCGGGGTACTCGCCTCGTCAATTGCTGCCGAAATGGGGCACGGCGACGCGCTCTACGACTCTGCCCCGCTCGCCCTGTTTGGCGACGGCGACTCGGCGCTTTATTCCTCGATCGCCTGGGCCGAGGCTGACCCGACCAGCCGAGACTACTGGGGCAACGAGTTTCTCCTCTGGCTCTGGCATACCCTCCAGAACGAAGGGGACGTGCTGACACTGGACGACGGCTCGGAATGCTCAGTCATGATCTCCAAGACCCTGCAACTCGACTGCCCTCGAGGTGAGACGGGCCGCGATAGTCTCTCATATGAAGGCCCGACCCGGATGCCGGAGGCCCTGCGGGCCTTACAATCGGGGAAGCTTCCTCGCAAAGCCGGTCTGCTCCTCGAACGCCAAGGGGCGACCTACGAACTGACGATCCAGGCCGAAACGATGGCCGTTTCCGGCGCCGCCTTGCCCAAGGAAGACGGCGTGTCTGGTCGTGAGGCGATCGACGGCCGGATCGACCTGCTCCGTCATCTGACCGAAACGCTCGACCTCCTCTACGGCTGCTACGTACGCCGTCGTCTCGATCCGTCCTGGAATGGCGAACTGGGCCGAATTCGGGACTGGCTCCGCGCGGCCTGAGTTCCCGGATTCAGGACGGAGTGTCAACCCAGTCGTCGCTTCAAATGGTTCGAGAACGCGAAGTCAAGGGTTCCGCCCGGCGGGGTCTTTCGACCCCGCCGGGCATGTTTCATAAAGGAAACACGGGTTGATGCGAGGGAGAAGCTCAACATGATTGACGGCCGCGATTCTGATGAAAAATCGCTTCATTGTGAGGATTTATTCTCGGATTCTCAGCAGCGTTCTTGAGACGAGCTTGTAAGGAGTGGCATGCTTTGGCGAGTGGATTCGGAGTCGTGTAATTCCGAACAGAAGTGGAAACGGTGTAGGGAGTTGGGTCGCGTGTGAGCTTGGCAGCGTGAAGCAGGATCGAAGTGGAGAAAGAATCCGAACGAGAGGGATGTTCGAATTTCAGGAAAAAACTCCATACAATTCCCGAATTGGCAACTTTACTCGGAATCTCAAGGCGGGTAGATTGCCAAACCTGGAACGCATCACACCTCCACAGGGTCGCTCATCATTTCTTGCCCCGAATGATCCTTTCGGATGTTTGGTCATTCGCCTGTCGCGCTGTGATCGTTCCAGGTTGTCGCAACGTGATTCTGAGGAGGTCATCAAATGTCATTCGTGTCTCGCGGCATGCATGCGCGGTTGGATTTAGCGCTCGCCCTCATCATTTCGGCCGTACCGATGGTCGGTTGTGGGGGTGGGGTCGATATGGATCAACCGGCAGAAATTGATCCGATCATGGAGCAGGAAGCCGAGCTTTCGGATCAGTACATGATGGAGCAGGAAGCGAGCGGGGCGCTTTGAGCGACTCGCATGGTTCGGGATGGGGTGCCACTGTGCGGTGTCAGCCAGTGATTTCGGATTTTCAGGGATGAGATTGCTTTGATTTTCTAATCGTTCGATGCGTCGTGCGTTTTCATGTCGTCGGTCCGTTGTTCCCTTCTCCCAAGAGGATTCCGAGTCATGAATCGATTTTCTCGTCGGGGTTTTACCCTGATTGAATTGCTGGTCGTCATTGCCATCATCGGCGTCTTGATCGCGCTGCTACTGCCGGCAGTGCAATCGGCGCGGGAAGCGGCACGTCGTGCCCAGTGCACGAACAACATGAAGCAGATCGGGTTGGCGTTGCATAATTATCATTCCACGCATGAGACATTTCCGATGGGGATGTCTCGCAACATCAGTACGATCGATCCGTTTACCTCGCACACCTGGAACAACTGGGCCATCCACGCCCTGATCCTGCCATATCTGGAGCAGGGCCCGGTTTATCAGGCGTGCAATTTCGACTGGGCGGTCTGGCACAGTGGGCGGACCCCCCAGGGGTACGCATCCAACCTTACGGTGTTCAATACCCGGATTGCGTCGTTCCTGTGCCCTTCGGACGGAAAGGCCGGTCAGGGACGCTTGAACAACTATTACGCCAGTTGCGGACCGAACACCCAAGGGTCAAGCCAGGCTGGTAACGGCGGAAATAGTCCAGGTCTGTTCACGTATCAGCGTTCCTACTCGATTGCGGATGCAACCGATGGTACTTCGAACACGCTCGCTTTTGTCGAGGCCCTGGTCGGAGATACCCGAAACGGTACGCACACGCGTCGGAACGGGATGACGGGTGTGTCGTTTGTCCAGCAGTACAACGTGCAGGAAAATCCTCAGGTCTACTTCGAGACGATGCAAGCCTGCGACCTTTACTGGAAGAGCGGTGCTCCCTTGGGTCACTATACCAGCAGCCCCGGAACCCGCTGGGTCATGGGGGTGACCGGGTGGACTCTTGCCTCGACGGCTGTTCCTCCCAACGGGAAGGAGTGGGGTGCGTGCCGCAACGGCTGCCCCGGATGCGGGATTGATAACACCCAGATAATGAATTCGAGCAGCCTGCATCCTGGCGGGATCAATGCTCTGCTCGGCGACGGCTCGGTCCGTTTCATCAAGGATACGGTTAATCTGAACACCTGGTGGGCGCTGGGCACGAAGGACGGCAACGAGGTGCTTAGCAGCGACCAGTTCTAACCTCCTTGTGAAGGGGTTTGACGGGACTCGGAGGACCATCAGACTGCTCCGCCACGGTGTGACGGTGGCGGGGCGTTCTTTAAGTTCTTGACCTATTCAAGCCGGCCCAAGGGGGGGATACTGGTTTCCAACCGCACACGGTGGGATACTCATGCAAGGGGTCTGGAGATCGGCTAGCCGTGCCGGTTTTCGGACCTTTTGCTCGTGGTTGGTGCACGGAAGCAAGACAGGAATGAATTCAGTCTCCTTGATCTCGTGACGTTTTGTTATGAGTCGATTCCAACTGTGGCTACCGGTTCTGAGCCGAGGTATCCTGGTGGCCGCCGTCATCCTGATCGCTGGAGTTGCATGGAAGCTCACCCAGGATCGCGATCCGGAGCGATTGTCGTTGCAGCTTGCCGAAGCGATCGAGGCGAATCAGATCGATCGTGCAGAACGGCTTCTGCAGCGGTTGACACGCCTCAGGACTCCTACAGCCGACGATTGGGTCTTACGCGCTCAGGTCGCCTTTGCTCGCGACGAGCTTGACGAAGCCTTGCGGGCGATCGAGCATGTTCCGGACGATCATCGGATGGCTCGCTGGGCACACTACCGGGCGGGTCAGGTGGAGGTTCGTCGACATCGGCTTCGGGCGGCGGAGGCTCATTTTCTCAAGGCACTGAACATCGACCCGACACTGGTCGATGTTCGTCGCGAACTGCTGTATCTCTATGGAGTCCAGCAGCGTGCCGAAGCGATCGAGGGCCAGTTGATCGCCCTTGCCGATCTCATTCCCCTGACCTTTCGGGATGTCTGGTACTGGTGCATTGCAAGAGATCAGCTGCGCTGGGAAGTGGATGAAAACCAGGACGTTCTGTCGAAGGTCCTGGAGGCCGATCCAGGTGACGGCTGGGCGCGACTGGCGATGGTCGAGGTTCTGCTCGACAAGGGAGCGTCCCTCAAGGAAATCAACGAATTGCTCGAACCGATGGCTGACGACCCCGATGCCATCGCCCTGATGGCTCAGATGGCTTTGGATCGTGGAGCAATCGAGGAGGCAGAGCGTCTGCTTGATCTGGGTCCTGCAGACCATGTCACCCTCGCTCGGCTTCGGGGTGGTCTTGTGATGCAACGAGAGGGACCCGAGGCCTCCTTGCCGTATTTTCGCACTGCGTACGAAATCGACCCGAACCGTCGCGAAACGATCGTGGGCCTGGGACAGGCCCTTCGGGCCGCGGGTCGAAAGGAGGAAGCCCAGCCGTTTCTGGACCAGGCTCGAGCAATGGATGTTCTCTCTGGCATCCTTGCCCGAGCCGTCACTCCGTCTGGGAAGAGCGATCCTGAAATGCTTCGCAAGCTGGCCGAAGCCTGTCTCGATGCCGGTCGGTTACGGGAGGCTGTTGCATGGTACGAACTCGTCCTGGCTGATGATCCGTTCGACACCGAGATTCAGAACAAGCTCAGGCAGATTGAGGACGCTCTCGCCTCAACCGTGGAGAAAGATGCCGCGACGGAGTGAAGGGAGGCGGATTGACGATTGCCCGAACGGATTAGTCTGGTGTGGGGATAGGCGTCGCACGCGACGTTGCGTTCGATCGCGGATCAAGCACCGCCGCGGTGATGAGCCCTACCAAGACGGCGACGCACATCCGCGCCAGTAATCGAGATCCCCAGCCCTCGGAGAGTGGCATGGCGGTATTCTCGGAGGTGAGAACGAGCGCTCCCACGATGTCATAGATTGTCGCACCAAAGACAGCCCCGATCACTCCTGCAATAGCCCCCTGGAGGAGCATGGCCGGGGGGCGACCAAGACCGATCGCGAAGGCCAGGCCACCCACAAGTCCGACGGGCGCCCAGAGCAGGCCATGCATGAGAATCGGCGCGAGCATACTCTCGCCCAGTTGCTCGGTGTCTTTGAGAAACATCGGTAGCGAAACCCAGGCGACCCCCGCCGTGACCAGGGCTCCGAGGATCGCCGCGGCAATGCCGGTTGTCAGCGACGAGCTGCTTGAGTGTCGAAGCCAACCGCCTGCAATCCCCATCGCCAGGCCGACGGCAGCCCCGAGAATGGCAAATGACGCGGTGCTCTTGAAGATGGTTGCCTGCTGGATCAATGCATCATGCTGTGCGATTTGTCCCTGATTGGCCGGGACGAAGGTCTGGTCTGCGGTTTTCAAGGCGACGATGGCTTCCCCACCCAGCCATGCCAGGAGCCCGGCGACCAAGCCTGCGGCGAGTGCCACCGACACCCGGGACGACTCTCGGGAATGCGCGGGCAGTCCTGATTCCGGGATTCGGCTGCCGACTTCGGGGGCCCCCTCGTCGGATTGGGTCATCTCTGGCGTGGACATGAAGCCCTCCCCAGCATTGATGCTGGGCACACGAGTGGTGAAAAGGAGTGAAATGCAGGTGACGCGAGGAAATTCGGCGGTTCGATTCCTGGTCAACTCGCGAACACGAAAGGATCGCGTGATGCGATGAGCTGGGAGTCCGATACAAAGAAACGCAACGCAATCACGCTGGATCGTGACCTTGAGTGGGCGCAACCCAGTGATTGAAATCTTGAGATTATCCGGCAATCATCGGGTGGGCAAGCATCTCTTGGCTACGGAATTCGATCGCGGAAATTACAATGTGTGATTTTTTCATTTCTTGTGGATGGCGTTTGCCATGGATGTGCGAGACGAGAGCTGGGATCGAGAGCGACCTGATCCCAGTTCTCGAATTCGGGATTCATTATTGGTGCGGTTCACTCGGCGGCAGGAACGATGCCAAGGGACTGCCGGACGAGTTCCGGAAGATACTTGACCGGCAAGGTGCCGTGCGAGAGGGTGGCCTCGTGAAAGCGAGCGAGGTCAAAGGCGTCTCCCTGTTCGCGCTGAATGTCCTGGCGAAGTCGGTGGAAGGCGACGCGACCGACGAAGTAGGTGGAGAGTTGTGCCGACGACTGTTTGGATCGGATGACCTTTCCGGCGGCTTCCCCTTCGGTCTGGAAGGCACGGTCCATGAGTAAGGTCATGGCTTCGTCGTCGGTCATGGAGTGGGCGTGCATTTCGTGGTCAAGGATTGCATTAACAACAGCTCGCAAATAAAACTTGAGTTGTTGCATGCGCAATTTTAAGTCGCCGAGGCCAAACCCTTCGTCAAGCATCATCCGTTCGGTGTACACGGCCCAACCTTCGGCGAAGGTGCCGGAGGAGAGGACCCGTCGGATCAGCGAGGGGCATCGATTCGAGTATTCGAGCTGGACGTAGTGGCCGGGGTACGCCTCGTGAATGGTGAGAATTTGAAGCATCCGCGCGTTGTACTCGCGGAGGAAGCTGGCGACGCGATCCTCGTCCCAGTCGCTTGGCGGGGGGCTGATCGCGTATTCACTGCGGCCATCGGGGTCGAGCGGGGGAGCGGGGTTGAGATAGGCGACCGAGTTGCCTCGCATGAATTCGGGCATCTCGATCAGTTCACAACGATCCGGTTCCGGGAGTTCAAGGATACCTCGGTCATTGATAAATGTCTTTATGGATTCGACGGTGGACTTCGCGTCGGAGACAAGGGTTTCGGGTGATCCGTGTTCCAGGCCGATCTGCTCCAGCACCTTCCGGATTAGGAAACGGCGTCCTTGCGGGTCGTCCGGCGGCACGGGGATGCCAGGGAACATGTCCCACCAGAGTTGCCGGGCGATGATGGCCATTTCTTGCTCGACCCGCTCGGCTTCGGCGTTCGCCTCGGCAAGGACCTCAGCGGAGGTCAGGCCGGAATTCAGCTCCCGAGCCACCTTCTCGGCGAAGATCTCGGGACCGATCCGCCAGTCGTCGCCAGCCTTTGGAAGGAGCTCGTTGGTGAGGAAATCAAGATAGTCTTGCAAGGCTTTGGCGGCCTCGGCAGCGACCTTAGCCAGTTCGCCCTCATCACGAGGACGATTGGCGAAGAGGAAGAGATCATCGGTGTAGAAGCCGATCGCGCCTCGGGTCTGCAGAATGGCCGTCTCGACCTTCACGCGAGGGGCTCCGGAGAGTGTGGCACGGGCCGTCTCGACAATTCGAGGGACTGCCTTGATCCGCTCGATGGCGTTGGCCAGATTCTCGGCTTCGGGAAGGGTGGATTGCGTGAGTAGCAGATAAACCCCTTCGGTCGTATAGCCGACATAGATCCTCGGGTCATCCTCGAACGGCTGGAAGTGCTCGGAGAGCCAAAGGGAGTAATCCAGGTGATGCCGGAAGATTTCGAAATCGATTTGACCGTCACGACTGAGAGCGTCGTAAGGAACGCGCTTGGGCAATTCGGTCAGGAACCGGCGGTCACGCTCGACCCATCTGGCCCTCGAGTCGGCCGACAGATCCTCAAGCCGATCGTCGAAGCGATGATCGCCCAGCCGGGTCGCTGTCAGCGGTTCGTCGGCGAACCAGGCGTCGAGATACTCCTGGAAGAGTGATTCCAGGGCGGCATCTGCCTGCTCTTGAGCCCGAGCGGGGGACGGTGCCAGGGCCAGAGTCGCAAGGACGATCCAGGTGAAGCGCACGGTCATCGTCGAGGGACTCCTCATCATCGGGGGATCGGATCAAGGTCGAGCTGCTTGACAGGACGGCGGCCGTGCCGCGACTCGCTTTGCCCTGGCAAGGTCATCCCGGGCAGGCTCCAGGGGAGGCCGGTGCGTTTTCTACCTTTCCGGGCTTCTCTGCCGAGCATCGTCGCGTCAGTCGTAGATGGCGTCAACCGCCTGGTCCTTGGCTTTGGCGGGACCGAACCGCCGGGCCGTTCTGACGACGGTCTGGGGAGTCCAGGAGCGGTCGGCTGAGTCCGGCAAGGAGTGGCAGGGTTCGAGAAGTCTCTCAGACGGGATTGCTGAACAGATCCGAGATCGGTCGACCGTGGTCGGTAACCGGGACGGGTCGGCCGGAGGCGTGGAGTTCGAGGGCGGGATTGATGCCAAGGGCCGAGTAAATGGTGGCGAAGAGGTCGGGGACGGAGACGGGTCGATCTACGATGGTCTTGGCCAGCTCGTCCGTCTCGCCGATGACCTGCCCTGTCCGAAGTCCGCCGCCGGCCAGCAGGCCGCTAAAGGCCTGTGACTGGTGCCCGCGACCGCCACCGGAGTCGAATTCGGGCGGCCGGCCGAACTCGGTGGCGACGATGACGAGGGTCGAGTCGAGCCGTCCCAGGCGTTCAAGGTCGTCGAGGAGTCCCGAGAGGGCCAGGTCGAGTTCGCCGATCAGCTCATGCTGGCGCAACTGCCCCTGGTTGTGGGTGTCCCAGCCGGTGCCGTTGATGAAATTCAGGTTGTGCGAGACCTCGACGAAGCGCGAGCCGGCCTCGACCAGACGGCGGGCGAGCAGGCAGCGTTGGCCGAACTCGCCGCCGTAAGAATCTCGAATGGAGGCGAGTTCCTCATCGAGCTGGAAGACCCGGGCGAAATCGGGACCGGCCAGCCGGGCGGCCTCTCGACTGGCGGCAATGTAGTCGGCGATGCGAGCATCGCCGGGGTGGCGGGAGTGATACTCGTCGCGTGCTGTGTCAAGCAGGGCTTCACGCCGCTGCTGACGGGACCGGGAAACGTTGTCTGGGGGCGTCAGGCCGGTCGGGCCTGATTCGGTGTCGGTCAAATAGACATAGCTATGCGTTGCTCCGAGAAAGCCCGGCCCTCGGCTGACGCTGGGATGGCCGACGAGCAGGTAGGACGGGACGCCGTCGCCGCCAGGACCAAGCTGGTGAGAGACGACCGATCCCATCGACGGATAGACGACCGTCCCGCTGGTCAACCTTCCGGTGTGCATGATGTTCGTGGCCGCAGCGTGTTCGTCGATGACGCTGTGGTGGAGCGAACGGATCAGGACGCAGCGGTCGAGTCGGTCGGCGACCCGGGAGAGATGCTCGCAGACAGAGGCACCGGGGATGGCCGTCGGGATGGCGTCGTAGTACGAGCCCGGTTGCTTTTTCCCGTCGCCGCGGCGCTTCGGGTCGAAGGTGTCGATGTGGGCCGCGCCGCCGCCGAGCCAGAGCATGATGCAGGCCTTGGCCGAACCGCGGAGCGGTGGGCTGGCTGCGGCGGCAAGGCGAGGGGCCGAGGCGGCGGCCAGGGAGGCCGAGGCGAGGCCGACGGAACTGGTGCGGAGGAAGTCTCGGCGTGTCGATGGGGAAGTGATCATAGCGGCATCCGTCGGCTGAGGGGAGGCTCAGGGGAGGAACACGAATTCCGGGCTGTTGATCATGACCCAGATAACATCTTCCATGCGTTCGCGGAACTCGAGGGTGAGCCGGGGGGTTGGCGGGTCGCCGACCCGTGCAAGGCGCTGGTTGGCAAGCTGGATCTCTGTGGCTTCGGCGTTCAGATGATTGGCCCAGGAGACGAGTCGGGGAAGGGGGAGGGTCGGGGACGCAGGTTCGGCTCCGGGGACGATCCGATCGTTGAACGATTCACCGAGATACGCGACCAGGCGATCGCGCTCGGCGGGAATGGGAGGTCGGGAGAGGATGCGGAGGGAGACGGCGTGGATGAGCTCGGGTGCCGTCTCTTCGTCGAGGCAGAGGTCGGTCAGGGCGCTGTCGTCGGAGAGCCTGGCGATGCGTGAGGATACAACAACGCCGTTGGCCAGGATGGCCGGTTGGAGGGGGGTACTCTCCTCGTCCCGGACGCTGATCGGATCTTGCCGCGTGGGTCGCCAGCCGAAGGTGACAAGGACGTCGAGGATGCTTTCGGCCACGGGGAGGATCAATGCGGGGCGGTCGCGGTCGGTCGAATTCGAAACGAATTGCCAGGCGCGACGAGGCCGACCGAAGTTGAGGAAGTCTCGGGGTGGTCGACGGCCGATGATGTCGTGATTCAACTCCTCGGTGTGGAACGGCTTGCCGGCAATCTGGAAGAGGGAATCGACCACTTGTTCGGCAGAGAGGCGTCGGCGAGCGGGCAAGAGCGGGTCGGCCTGGACGGAGGAGTCAGCGTGGGGCGGCACCTGGGCCTGGTAGACGCTCGACTCGAAGATGAGCCGGGCGAGGTGTTTCAGGTCGTAACCGTTGGACATGAATTCGCGAGAGAGAGCGTCGAGCAGTTCCGGATGGCGTCGGGTGGTGTTCAGGTCCCAATCGTCCACGGGATTGACGAGTCCCGAGCCGAGGTAGCGCTGCCAGACGCGATTGGCGAGGACCGGGGCGAAGCGGCCATTCTCGGGAGTGGTGATCCAGGCGGCGAGGCGATCGCGGAGGTCGGCCCCTTCGGGCAGATAGGTGTCGGCGAGTTCGTCGGAGGCAATGGTGGTGAGGTTCCAGTGCGGCTCAACGGCGTCGCCCGCGGCGAGCGAAATGGAAACCGAGGGAACCCGGCCGCCGGGCTGTTGCCGGACGGTGCTAGTGGCGGGGATAGTGACGGGCTTTCCTTCGAGCAGGGCGGCCAGGCCGAACAGATCTTCCTGGTAGAAGGGGTGGGTGGGGGCGTCGTGGCATCGGGCGCACTGAAGGTCGGCGGCAAGGAAGGCGCGGGCCAGGACGTGGGCCTTGGCGGCCATTGGTGCATCGTTCTCCGTGGCAAGTCGGAAGCCACCCGGAGCGCCACCGTAGACACTGCCTTCCATGCGGACCAGGTCGGTGACGAGGCGGTCGATCGGTGTGTTGTCGAGCAAAGCCTGGTGGAGGTAACGGCGGAAGGGGCCTGTGTTGTTGAGGGTGGGCTTGAGGATGCCCGGGTTCTCGGCCAGGACGTCTTGCCAGTAGCCCATCCAGGAATCGGCCCAGCGGGGGTCGGCGAGTCGGGCCTCGATGGCCCGGGCTCGCTTGTCGGGACGGTTGTCGGCGAGGAAGGCCTTGACCTCGTCGGGGGTGGGAATGACACCTGTCGAGTCGAGCGAGAGGCGGCGGAAGAAGGCGAGGTCGTCGGTGAGGGGTGGCAGCTTGACTCCGGTGTGCCTGACGTAGCGGTCGATGAGGTTTTCTGAGGGATCGCCGGGCCATTCGGGAGAGGGGGATTTCTCGGCATGAAGACGTGCGAGTTCGTGGCGCTTTTGCCAGAATCGGTCTTCACTGCGTGCGGCTTGGCGACGTCGAGTGGTGTTCAGGGCTTCGATCCGAAGGTCCTCGGACTCCTCGTAGGCCCGCCAGCCAGGGTCCGTGAGCTCAATACGATCGGAGCCGCCGATCAGGACGGGTGGCTCGCCGGGGGCAGCGATGCTGACAGAAAGCTCGCTCGTCTCGGGCCGCAGGTTCTTTCCGCCGACAATTGCCCAGAGCTCGACCTGATGTGGCAGACCGTCAGAGGTCCAGTCGAGAATCTGTTCGTTGTCGCCCGGACGGAGCGGACGACGGGGAGGGTCGTTGTGGGGAGGGAAGCCACGAACCACGTCGTGACCATCATTCCGAATGGCGAGGAATTGACATTCGGCCACGAGCTCGCGATCGAGCCGCAGTTGCGAGGCGTACCGCGATCGGAGGATCAGGCGATAAGCCCCCGGAGGGACCTGAAGCGTTGTCTCGGCTCGGAGTGCGAACGGGCCGGATCGATCAAGCTCGATTCCCCGATCCGAGTATTTTGCCGGAACGTGTGGGATTCCCAACGCAGGGACCTCGAAGCGATCGGCCGGGGAGTCGGCCGGGGCTTGCCAGTCCCAGGATTCGGGAAGGTTCTCCCAGACCTCAACCTGCACGAGGTCGCCTGCCGAAGGGCTCACTCCCCAAACGAGCGATGCCAACAGGATGCCGGAGATTGACCAGAAACGGATTGCAGGCATGGTCCACCTCGCGGATCGAGGGCAGATGAAAGGCAAAGAGAAAAATTCATCAATCACTCAACTTAACCTCGGTGCCGAATCAGGTCAACCATGACTCTATGTCGATGGAGGGACCGCAATCGAGGAAGATTTGTGTGGGATTCGAGCGAGTGAGCCGAACGATCTAGGTCTTGATGTGCAGCGAGCTTGAGATTTTGTTTTACTAATCATGTAATTAAAATTTTAATCTATGGTTGGCTACGCGGATCTGCTTTGAATCAGATGGACGAGGGGTCAGGTCGAGGGTCTGAAGGGACGGAAATGCCCCTGGGAGCGATCCCAGAGGTAGACGTGCCAGAGATAAGTCTGGTGTTTTAACTCCATATTCTGCCGGATGAAGGTTTCGATTCTGGCACCTGGATATTCCCATCGCATGTTTTTGCCCCGGGTCCGGAATTTTTCCTTGTAGATGAGGAGCCAGAGGCGATCGTGCGCCTCGCAGGCGTCCATCAATTCGTCGAGATTTCCGATCGAGACAGCACCACCGTTGCGGTCGATCAGTTGGCCGTCCTTGAGAACGAGGAAGTCGAGCAAGCGAGGAACGCTGAGGTCATAATCAATCCGGCCGATTTCAAGGATGCCGGCGTGTGGGTGAGGTTCGGTGGCAAGGACATGATCGCCCTCTCGGAGATGAGCGGCGACGTATCGGAAAGCTCCGGTGGAATCGGGGAGGAGTTTTAAATCATACGAGCCGGGAACGCGCCAGAGGGACCAGGAGAGTAAGACAGCCGTAAACATCACTGCGGAGAGGACGACCGCCAGTAGACCCGGTCGATGGCGGCGCTGGGACGGGTTGCCAGCCAGCGAACTGAGGCGGACTGCAACGCGTCGGATCCCCTCGACGCCGACCAAGATCCAGAGGGGAAGTAGAAAATATTGGTAGCGAAGCCCAGGATGGGTGACGAGGACCACGGTCATGACCACTCCCGAGACGAGCAGGAAGACCGTTGCGATGAAGGCTCGGTTATGGGTTCGCCAGCGCAAGACGAGATCGAGCAGGGGGAACACACTGAGCAAGATGTGGAGTCGAGAGTATCCGATGATTAGGGAAAGCATGGCTAACGGTTGCCAGAAGTGAGGCTTGACGGTGGCCTCAAGATTCGGCGAGACTCCTTCGGTACGCGTAAGACAGAGCGTCTGGAAGGCAAGCCAGTCAATAAAGATACAGGCCATCGCGATCCCGCCAGCGGCGACGAGGCGCAGGTTGGCACGGAAACCCAGATCGCGGGCGAACAGAAGGAAGCCGAGCGCAAGCTGGGGGCCCGCCACCATCGTGATCTCCTGGCTAAGGACTGCACAAAGGAAGGCCAGCACAGTTAGTTCACGACGGCTCTGGTCCTGATCGGTCACAAAGCCCTTGCAGAACCAGTAGGCAGTCAAGATCGCAAAGAATTGCTGTTGTTGATAAAAGCGGGAAACGTGTCCGGTGAAGAGCGTGAAGGGATGGACCGCCATCAGCACCATCGCGCCGAGGCCCACCCAGGGACTTCTTAGAACCTTGGCCCCATAGCGATAGGTCAGCCAGACGGTTCCAACACCGAACATTGCTACGGGACCTCTGAGGGCCCAGAGGTTCTCTCCAAAGATCAGGACAAAGATGGCGGCCAGATAGTGATACAGAGGGCTGCGTGTGTAGTAGACCCCCTCAACCTCGAATTCCGGAACGCCGGTGCGAGCGATTGCCAGGACGGCCTGAACCGAGGCGTATTCGTCATCGTCGAGGGGTTGATAGTCAAGCTTGTAGATCCGAAGAAATGCGCTTGCGATCAATATCCAGGAAATCAGAAAGCTCCAGACAGGTTGACTGGGGAGGTTTCGGAACTTCTGGAGGATTGTCCGTGATCGTGCGCCGGGTTCGCTGGCAAAGGCCCCTGAGAATCCGGTGGCCAGAGCGGTGCCAACGGCACCGAACATGACGAGCCAGGGCCAGGGCATGAGGAACTGGAGATGTTCGTGCCGCTCGTAAAACGAGAGATCGAGGCCGAGCGTGAGCAGGACAATCGTGGTTGCAAGGATTAATCCTGCACGGGCCCCGCAAGACCATCGAGGATTCCGGCTCACCAGTACTCCGGCCGCGATCGTCACGAGCAGGACACCGAGAAAGGCGTTGATGAGGGGACCGAAATAGGATTGAGCCGAGTTCTGTCTGCCTCGGTACGTGAGTCTTGGGAGTGATGTGTCGGGAGTCAGCGCGGGGCCGAGCGTTTGGACCGATTGCCAGGAGGGAGTGTTCTCGGGTCCCATCCAGGGATGACTGAACCAGTCAGACCCTGATTCGAGGGGGATCAGGCGACCATCGGTCAGGGTTGCCTCTCCATCGATGGCGAGTCGAGGACCCCAGTTGGGGGGCTCGACGGTCCAGGGCTCGGCCAGGCGAATCTCGATACGATTGGAGCCCGCTTTCAACAACGGGCCGATTGTATAGGCGTAGTAGGCAAGCTCCGAACGATCCCGAGTCAAGGATTTGGGTGGAACGGGCTCTGGGAATCGATCGGGTTTCTCGGGGGTCCGACGCGTTTCCTCGATAGGAGTCTTCGGGTCGTAAGTGCCGGGTAAATCGCTCCGATTGGTCGCCCGAGGTTGGTCGGGGGTGACGTTGACCATGTTCCGGTACTGTTCGACCGGATCGTACGTAGGGTCGGAGTGTCTCGGGTTGAGGAAGTCCTTACCGACGAACAGCGAGCCGATCTCGTCCGGATCAAGCAGCTCGGGCTTGCTGAAGGGGTCCCAGGCGCGGCGTTCGTTGATGATCCAGTTGCCGCGGTCGAGGTCGAGGGGGGAAGGGATGGTCGGACCAAGTGCGGTGCCGTTGATGGTCAGGTCGAACGGTCGATTGCTGAAGACGCGGAGAAAGGCCTCGTCGGGAGCTTTTGGCAGTTCCCAGTCGGTCGCGAACACCACGGCCTGGTCGGAATCGACGCGAGGGTCAGCAATACGATCGCCTCGGAAGGGGGTCGAGTAGGTCCGAGGTGGGAGGGTTCGGAGTCTTGGCCGATGGGGAGGATCGACCGTGATGGCGGTTCGCCATTGAGCATCGACATAATTCGGCTCGGTCCAGTCGAGAGTCTGAAGTCCCGGAGGAACTGGTTCGGCACGCCAGGAGGGGTTGCTCTGAATCGGGATCACCTCACCTGACCATAACTCAACAGCACCGGAGAGCTGGAAGCTTGGCTGCGGGTGTCGGGCCTCGACCTGGACCCCAATCACGTTTCGCCCAGGACGGATGTATTCGCTGAGATCGATAAACAACGGCACGCGCGCGTTATCGTGATCAGACCACTGATACTCGCGAGGAAAGTTCAGGGCCATCACGGGTTCGGGGTGAGTGATTCGCTGTCCAGGATCGCTGGTGCCGTTCTGGTAGGGCCGTGTCGGCCGCCAGAGATAGATGCGGCCGACTGGGTTCCGATTGACCGTGACTTCAAAGGCATTGCGAGCTGAGACCACAATCCAGGCATGCTTCGGCTGGCCGGTTACCATGAACTCGGTGCGGAAATAGCCGGTGAAGGCGGCCCGATCGGGAGACGCGATCCAAAGCCCCTCGGGCTCGAAGGGACGGAGCGGCTCCTTCCAGGAAAGTTGAAGCCGAACCAGGGCGTACCCCATGCTTGCTGACCAGATGAGGATCAGCATGAGCATCGCGGCTCGGGAGGAGCGGGGACGGCTGAGCACGGGAGATTCCTGGAGTAGTCAGGGGCGGAGCGATTTGCGGTAATGCTGTAGGGCGTCGTCGGGCTGGCCCGCGTCGAGCGCGGCGACGAAGAGGTTGTGGTGAGCGAAGGCCAGAATGGGCTTCTTCGATGGAGACTGGAAGCAGGAGTAGGTTGCGGTCAATTCCTCGACAAGTCGGGCGAGTTCGTCGCCTCGTCCCGTGCGCAGATAGGCGAGCTGGAGGGTAAAGTTCGCCTTGAGGTTGTTGGGTTCGCGATGGAGGATGGCTTCAAGTCCTCGAATTGCAGATTCAACCTGCCCGGAGTTCAGGTCGTGGATGGCACAGCGGAGCAAGGCTCGGCCCGCTTCTCGCGAGCAAGGAGATTCAGGAGGGGCATCGCGCAAGAGACTCGTGTAGCGTTCCGACGCTTCAAAAAAACGACCGGATCGTTCCATCAGGTTGGCGAGGTAAAGACGGGCCTCAAGACAATCGCGGTTGCCGAGAAGGTGCTGGAGCACTCCGACCTGAACGACGTAGTACGTATCTTCGCGCAAGATTGGAAATGATTGGCCGGCATCTTCAAGGAGGCGGAGCGCCTCGGCGTAATTGGCGTTTCGACACGCCGCCTGAGCGGCGATGACCTGGTGGCCGGCGAGAAAGGGCAATGTCCAGGCGAGGGCCGCGGCGGGAATGAGCTGTGAGACTATGAGACGGACAGCGTGTGTGATGCGCTCGCGATGGACATTCCTATCGGCCACACAGGTCGCGGTGAGCAGGCCCGACAGACCGAGCATTGCGAAGACCCAGCCCTTGCCGATGAACTGGCAGAACGGCTCAGTGAAACCGAGCCAGTCGAGCATGTCGGGTAATCGGTTCAGGTCGAGGTTCCAGGGCTCATTCAGTGGGAGATCAAAGATCTGGACACGTCTCGGTGTGTCAACCGCGTAGTTGCCGGCCTTCAGTGGGGTGTCGGTGAACTCGCCATTCATGTAGAGGTCACCCCCGAGCCAGGTGAGATTCTCATGCTGGATGTGGAGCCAGGCCGCTCGGGCCGAGGGGCCTGGCTGCCAGACGGTGACGGCGTAGGGGAACAGGAGCGAGGCCGTCAACGCCGTGGTGGCGATCCGCCGAACCGAGCGTCCGCCCATCCGCCTGAGTGCCCCTAGGAGCACGATTAATCCGACGATCGCCAGACAGCCGTTTTGGTAGATGCGAACAATGGAAGGCTCTTCGAGGAGGGCCTTGAGTGAACCATTGTCAGTGAAGGAGAAACCGTTGGGGATCCGCCACCAGGGAGCTCGGGAGGCGAGCCCAAGCAGCCCGAGGCTTCCGAGGACGACCCAGCAAAGTACAAAGCGTTTGAACATGGCAACGATTCAGGGGAGCTTTGGTTCAGAGGGTGCGGCATCGGAGAGGACACGAGGGGGATCCAGTGGCTCACCGTCGAGCGTTTCGATCTGGACGCTGTCTCCGGTTTCAAGGATCTGATATCCATCGATGAGGACGATCTGACCTGGTTCAAGCCCGGCTTGGATCTCGGTATAGCCACCTGCCGAGGCGCCGATGACGACCTCTTTCGTTTTGCGTTGATCGCCGTCAGCCACATAAACGAATGCCGTACGCCCGGACCGAGCGACGAGTGCGGCATTGGGAATTGAGGGGCCGGCGTGGGTCGACTCGATCCGGGCGAAGCCGGTTAGGCCAGGGACGATCAGCAGTTCCTCGGTGTGCAAGGTAATTTGCACTCCGAAGGTTGAGGGCCATTCTGGCGCCCCGGTGCCGAGCGGACGGATGGGACGGGTTGCCTCGGGACCACCCAGGTCGTAAGTGACGACTGGGAGGATCTTCGTGACCGTACCTGGGATTGGCTGTCCAGGATACGATTCAAGATGGACCGCAGCCGGGGTACCGGGGCTAAATCGGCCGATGCTGGTCTGGTCCATCCGGGCCTCGAACCAGACACCACTGGCCAGCAGCATGGCAGGCTTGCCGGGGTCCTGATTGTACTCTCCTTCATGGACGAGGAGCCGCTCGACCACCCCATCGGCAGGCGATCGGACGGTGTAGTCCTCCAGTTCGAGTTCGCGATGCTGAAGGGCTAGTTTTGCCTCCTCAATTTTCGCCTTGGCGATTCGGACACTTGCCTCGGCCCCAGCCTCTGCCATGCCCAGTGAAACGTTTTCCAGTTCAAGATCGGCCATCGCCTCGAGCTGACTGAGCGAGTCGAGTAAGAGATTTTTTCGGTTTGAGGCATTGCGACGGAGCAGTTCGACATTCATGGCCATGATTTCGTTGTTCACCTGAGCGCGAAGCTCCGCGTACTTGTGTCGGATCCGTTCCAACGCTGGGCGTTCCTGAGCGAGGATGTAGGAGGAACCGAGTTCGGTTCGCTCAAGCTCGCCCAGCGCGATGGTGATGGCGGCCTGCGCGGCGTTGATTTTGACCTGGGCACGGCGTGGGTCGATCTCGACAAGCACTTGACCCTTGGTCACTGGATCCCCCAGATCGGCATGGATTTTTTGAATCGTTCCGAGGGGGATGAGGGGCACCTGAATGGGCTCGCTCCGGGTCATTCCCTCCCCCTGATAAGTGGTTGTGAGCGGGAGGTGTTGCACGGTGGCAGCCGAGACAGGGAAGGGTTTTCCGAGCTTCCGGGCGATGCCCGCATAACCTAGCTTGGAGGTGTAGAGTCGAGCTGCAGGATCTTGATAGCGAGGCATGATGGCCAGAATGAGCAGAGCCGTACTGAGGGCAACGGTGATCATTCCGAGCGCAACGAGTCCCCCGTTCCGACGCAACAGGTCCCGCAACGACTCGGGGGTGGCTGCAGACCTCGCCTCGGTGATCCACATTCGCAATCGCTGTTTCGATCCCTCGAATACGGGTTGCATGTGTCAGGACTCGATCAAGAGGAGCGAGACTCCATCGATGATTCGATAAGGCGGGTCATTCGGATCGCCTGGACAATGCCACGGCGGGCGATGGAGAACCCTGGGAAAACCGAAGCGTCAAGGGTGCCAGGCAGAGTAGCTCCGAGGCGATTTGAACGAGTCTCCAGGCAGCGGCGGCAAGGAGACCGAGTTCGACCGGAAGCCAGAAGACGAGCAAGGCCGCGGCCGTCCCTTCTCGGACAAGCAATCCTCCCGGAGCAAAGACCGCGAAGAAGCCAATCAACCAGGCAGCCGCATTGACGCCGATTGCCGCCAGCAGGGGGAGATCCGATCCGGGAGCTACCGCTTCAATGACGATGAAGAAGGCAAGTCCATTGATTCCCCCCAGTAAAGTATAAGACACGAAGGCCACCCCCATAGGTCCAGAACTGGGTTGGAGGCGGATCGCGCTGAGCAAGCGAACGAAGGCCGATCGGACCTTCGCGTGTAGGCCAGGAACGCTTCTCATCGTAACGGCCATTCCGAGCCCTCCGGCCAGGACGATGCCCCCGATCCACAATGATTTGCCCCCGTCGAGGTTCATCCAGAGCGTTCCGAACGATTCACAATGCAGTGTCAGACCGATCAGGGCGAGGAAGCACCACGAGGCTACGGTGAGGAGCAGCTCCAGACCGAGACTGGCTCCGGTCACACGGACCGGAAGGCCAGCTCGGGAGGCAAGCGCCGCTCGTGATCCGAGGTTCCAGACCCCTCCAGGCAGCCATCGGCAGGCTTCGGAGAGAAGCCAGATCCGAGAAGCATGGGGAAAGGGCAAGTCATGGCCAAGGGACCGAAGGATCAGGCCCCAGGCCGCGGCGTTTGCAATGCGGTAGACAACCGTGAGGCTTAGCGCGACCACCAGGAAGGACCAGTTCATCCGCGAGGCAGAGCCAGAGACGCTACTGACCAAATCCCGACAGCCAGTGCCAATTGAGAGGAGGACGAGAAGAACGATTGGCACGATGAAGAGAAGAGTGCCAACTGATGTGAACCGTCTTCGGAGAGGAGACTCCTTGATGCCACGGACCATGGTTTCGAATCCTTTGGGGGGTGGGGTGCAATCCAACGACGGAGAAGGGGGGGACGGAGCTTTCGAGACGATCGGTAAACCCAGTGCCCTGAGACAAAGAGGGGTCAGACTTGGAATGCCTCGGTTGAGAGCTCGGGACTCCAGGTGGGCCGAAACGCTGAGGCCGAGACTGAATTGCGCGATTCGAGGGCCAGGGAATACGCATCTTCGAGATCGTTGGTAATTCGGTCCCAGCAGAACTGGCGCCGAGCAAACTCGAATCCGTTGCGTCCGAACTGCCGGGAGATTTCGGGGTTGTCGAGGAGCCAGTTGATCGCCATGGCCAGGGATCGCTCGTTCTTTTCCGGCACAAGGAGCCCGGTCTCACCGTGCCGGACCGCGTCGGGAATTCCGCCGACATGCGAAGCAACCACGGGCTTTCCGTGAACGTAGGCCTCGATCGCGCCAACTCCCAGGCCCTCGGTATCACCGAGATCATCGACGATTGCGGGATTGACCCAGATATCACATCGGGCGTATTCACGGTCGAGTTCCTCGTTGCTGACGAACCCAAGGAAGCGAACGTGATTGGTAAGACCAAGTTCCCGGCAGAGCGCTTCGAGCGGGGCTCGCTGGTCGCCACTGCCGGTGATGATCACGTCAACCTTCCTTTGAGCAAGCAGCAATGGAACCGCCCGGAGCAGGAACTCAACCCCCTTTCGGCGAATCAAGCGGCCTGTAAACAGAATCCGCGGAACGGCGTTGGGCTCGACCACCCGCTTCTTTGCCAACACGGTCGAGCCATAAGGGAGGATCTGGGCCTCTCGATCACTGAGTTTCCGCACCTGATCGGCTGTGTCGTTGCTATTGGCGAGGATGAGGTCGCCCCGACGGAGGGCGTTGCGGAGTATGGTCGCAACCCAGGGCTTTCGACGAGCAAGAGCGAATTCTGCCCCATGACAATTGAGGACCAACGGTGCGCCACAGCCCCGAGCCAGTGCCGAACCGATCGGCTCATGAGGGAAGGGCCAGTGGGTGTGAACAATGTCGAAGCGATGCTGTTTCGCCAGGCGCCCCGCCGCCCGAACCCCCATGGCCACGTACGGTAGTGCCATGGCCTTCATCAAGGGATTTCGAACCTTGCTTGGTGCTCCCTCCTCATGCGTCAGCCGTTCCCAACGCTTGGGGCCGTAACGAAACCGATGCACAGGAATGCCGTCAATTTGGTGGGATTTGAGTCCTTCGAACGTTGGAGCAAGCACAGAGACACGATGACCTCGCTCGGTGAGGCGTCGGATCGATTCTCGCATCCAGGGAACGGCATAATCGGTTTCAGATCGGGGATAGGTCGAACTGACCATGCAGATCGAGAGCGGGTGACTCATGGTGTGGACAGACTCCGGGAAAAGTCGTGGTCGAGGAAACATGTCCTGGCAAGGATTGTGTGTTTGTGGATGTGTGTTCGTGTGGCCTGCGCGGAGGATGAGCGGATCGGTATCGCTGAAGGATGCCGAGAGGCCTGACAACGTGTTCGCCGCTATGGGTCAGGGTCAACCTGCCAGGATGGCGAAAAGGCTATGCTCGTGTGAGAAATCGATGTGGTGGAGGTTCGGACAACCGTCGGGGATCAAGAAAGTCCGTCGTAAGCAAGGGGGATTGTTCGAATACTGTCGGCAGAACCGTTGCGAGGGAAGGACCGCGCTGTGTCTTCAACGATCGGCAGGCTCCACTGGCGAGCCAGGCCGCCTCGAATGACCAACTCGCTGAGGATCGCCGCGACTGCGACCGCTCCCGAGACGGCCACCATGACCACTCCGGAGAGGATCAATGCCAGTCCGGCACCGATGGCAGGACCGATTACGAGACCGGCCAAGAGGCAGAGCAAACCGATTGCAACGTACAGGGCCGAGATGCCGCCGATGAAGTGGGCTGGTCGTTCCCGGAAACGGCGGAGGAAGCCGACAATCATCATATCGACGAAGCCCCGCAGGTATCGTTCGAAGCCGTACTTGCTGCTCCCGTGTGTTCGGGGGTGGTGCTGGACGGGAATTTCGGCCGATCGAAAACCGTTGATCGCTCCGAGGCTGGGGATCATGCGGTGAAGTTCGCCATGAAGGGTCAGGTTACGGGTCACCTCGGCTCGGTAGCACTTGAATCCACAATTATGATCGTGGAGATCGACCTGGCAGACCTTGCTCAGCATGGCATTGAAGACGCGACTCGGGAGGACCTTGTGCCAAGGATCGTGTCGGACCTTTTTCCAGCCACTGACGAGGTCGTATCCTTCTTCCAGCTTGGCCAGAAAGCGAGGGATCTCCCGAGGATCGTCCTGAAGATCGGCGTCGAGCGTAAATACGATTGCTCCCCGAGCGGCTCGGAAACCGGCGGTCAGCGCGGCGGCTTTTCCAGAGTTGCGACGGAACCGGACTCCCCGAACGACGGTCGGCGACTCGGCCGCCATGTCATGAATTTCTTGCCACGAATCGTCAGTGCTGCCATCATCGATCAGGATCAATTCCGCCCGATCACCGGACGGAAGATGTTCAAGAATGCGATCTTTGAGAATTCTTAGGGTCGGAGCCTCATCCTTGACCGGAATCACGAAGCTAAGAAGTCGTCCCGGGACCTGGCCTGTCGGTGTCAGATCCATTGAGTTCTGCTCAAAGGAAGTTGGCTGTTGGAACTTCGAACTCTCAACGCGGGGGAAAGTAAGGGTCTGCATGGTTCGCGTCTCCATCGAGTGGTATCAGGTGCTCATCATCGAGCGTGGCTCGGGTCGTCTCTGTTCCCAACCGCAAGACGTGAGCCATCGATGGAATCAGGCCAATTCGAGAGGTTAGTTTGATGATTTTGGGAAACATCTATTCGGGAGGAATGGCGTAACCTAGGTTGATTTCAAGTGTTAACGTCGCGTCGCGCGTGTCGTGTGATTCGAAGCCGAGTTCGAAAGGATGCAACCGATTCTCATCTTGAATTGAGAAACGGTGAGAATTTTCGCAAATTGAGACGAGGTGCTTGAGACCTTGAAGAGCCCGATCAGCGTTCGAACGAACTTATTGCGGCTCGGGACCGCGGTCCGATCGTGGGGTTTGGTCCGAGGTGGCTGTATTGGTGAGACGCTCGGTTCAGGACTGAGTTCACCCGTGGGTAGTGTCGAGGATGGTCTCGATGCTTGAGAGAAACTCATAGACGAGTTCGTTGATCAATTCAGATTCGCGACGCTCGACGAAGGCGTCCTCTACGAGACCCGCAATTTCGCCCAAATCGGGGAAGCCGTACATGGCGGCTACACCCCGGGTGCGATGGGCAAGGCCTCGGATCGGGTCATAATCACCCGAGTCGAGAAGGGCTCGGAGCTGAAGCCGTTGCTCTTGCAAGGCGGACAGGTAAGCATGCACGAGAAGCTCAAATGGCTGATCGCCGGTCGTGGTTCCCTCGTTGGTCGGGGAGCGATCGGGCATCTGAGAGGTCTGGGCAGGAAGGTATCGGGCCAACGTGGTGGCAAGGGTCTGGGCGTTGATCGGTTTGGCGAGGTAATCGGTACAGCCTGACCGGAGGCAGCGGTCTCGATCTTCGCGAAGGGCGTGGGCAGTTAGGGCGATGATTGGGCCACGATAGCCATCCTGCCGGAGGGAACTGGTTGCACCATAGCCATCGAGTTCGGGCATCTGCATGTCCATCAAGATGACATCGAACTCTCCGGATCGAGCACGATCGACGGCCTGTCTCCCGTTCTCGACGATCTCGACCTTGAGCCCCATCGAGGTCAGATGGTAGTGGAGAATGAGCTGGATAGAAGGATTGTCCTCGGCGACGAGTACGGAGCCAGTCAGTTTCGAGGGAGCAGGGGTCGGCAGGGGGGAATCGTCTTCGTGAGGGCCGGTGAAGTCCGACGAGGTGATCGCGGGGATGGGGAAGCGGACCATAAATTGACTCCCACGGCCGGGATCGCTTTGCACCTCAATCCGGCCTCCGAGCGCCTCGGCCAGGTGCTTGGAGATGCTCAAGCCCAGTCCGGTGCCGCCGTGGCGTCTTGACGCTGTGGAGTCAACCTGCTCGAAGGGTCGGAAGAGGCGAGCCAATTGCCGGCGGTCCATTCCGATGCCTTCATCGGTGACCTCGTAGCAGAGGGTGGTTTGATTCTGGGTCGAGGAATCCACGAACAACCGAATCCCGACCTTCTGGCCAGACGGGGTGAACTTAATGGCGTTGCTGGTGAAGTTTACGAGAATCTGCCGAAGACGAACCGGATCGGTCCGAATGCGGGTCGGAAGCGGTTCGACAATCTCAGCTTGGAGCACAATCTGTTTCTCGGAGGCTCGACCGCGAAGTAACGAGTGTACCTCGTGGACGACCTGACGCGGATCGGTGGGAATCAAGGACAGCTCGAACTTGCCTGCCTCGATCTTGGACAGGTCAAGAATATCGTCGATGATCTGAAGCAGATGGGCGCCGTTGCTTCGAATTCCCTGAAGGGCCCGATCGCGTTCGGCAGGGGGAAGGCCGGGGGCCAGCAGCATATCCCCGAAGCCAAGGACTGCCGCCATCGGTGTGCGTACCTCGTGGCTCATGTTCGCGAGAAACTCGCTCTTGGCTCGACTCGCTTCCTCGGCAGCGTCTCGGGCCTTGCGGAGTTCGATGGCTGCTCGTTCATGAGCGGTCACGTCACGGGCGAAGGTGCAGTTAATTTCCTTCCCCTCGCTGGCGAGGTAATTGACGGTCAGCTCGACGGGAAATTCGCTGCCGTCTTTGCGCGCCTGGGTGGATCGGAACGTAAAGGACCCGAGATTGCGGAGGTCTTCCCAGTGCACATCCCACCCCTTGCGGAAGTGACTGGCCTCGGTCGGCGGCATGATGTCAAAGACACTCATTCCGAGAAGTTCTTCGCGTGAGTAGCCGAGGCTTTTGCAAGCCTGATCGTTGACGTAGAGGAAACCTCCGGAACGATCGAGCCAGAAGACGGAATCGCCCGCACGATCGATGGAGAACTGCGTGAGTCGGAGCGAGGCCTCGGCCCGTCGTCTCCTCAGGTCGACGCGGTACGCTTCAATCAGACCAGCGTAGGTCGACACCAGTGGCTGGAGCCGTTCAACCAGGGTTTCATCGTAGCCGCCTGGCCGGTTGGCAATTCCAATCATACCGACCAGTTCCCCGGCACGAAGCACAGGGAGCCCGAGGAAGGATTCAAGTGCCGGGTGGCCGGGGGGAAGGCCGCCTCGCCTCGGGTCCTTGTCCGGCTCGTTCGAGATCACGGGGAGACCTTCAGTGATGACCCGGCCGAAGAGAGACTTCAGGTTGCGGAATTCGAGGCCGTTGGGGGCATGCTCTTGAAAGAACCGTCGGCTGTCTTCGTCCCAGGAGATATCGGTGATCGCGTGGGTCTTCAGATAGGGTTGCGAGCCGTCGCTAAGGACCTCGCCGATAAATCCATACTGACTTCCGGAGAACTCCAGGATGGTTTCCAGCGTTTCGGCGAAGACGTCGTTCGATTGCCAGTCGGATGCGATGTATCGCGAGAGAATCCGGCGGATCGATTCGAGCAGGCCGTTGGATTCCTTGAGATCCTTCTCGAAGCGGTGCCGTTCGGTGATGTCGCGACCATAGGCGGTGAAGACCGGATTGCCTGTCTGCGGGACGACATTGATGGCCAACTCGATCGGGAAGATGGACCCGTCGGAGCGCATCGCGTCGATCTCGACTCGTCGGCCGAGAACACGTCCCTGTCCGGTCGCTAGGAATCGTTTTAGCCCGTCTCGATGAGCCTGGCGCAGGGCAGGGGGAACGATGAGCTCACTCAGACTTTGGCCCAGGACCTCCTGTCGAGCGTAGCCGAACGTCCGTTCCGCGGCAGGGTTGAATTCGAGGACTCGACCCTCATGGTCAATAGTAATGATGCAATCAAGTGCTGATTGGACGATTGCCGTCTGTCGGGCCTCGATCGCGAGCCGACCGGCCTCGGCCTGTTTCCGTTCGATGCACTGAGCCAGATCATCAGCCACTGAGGCCATGATTTCCAGGATTGCCCCGCCAAGCTTGCCGCGAGAAAAGGTTGCCATCACTCCGACGAGGCGATCGTCCACCACCAAGGGATAGCCGGCAAAAGCGGTCATTCCTTCCTGCTTGGCCCACGCTTGATCACTAATCATCGGGTCGGTTTCAATCGTGTTCGTGAGGTGAGCTTTCCGGTGTTCGGCAATCCAGCCAATTTTGAACTGCCCGATCCGAATCCGGCTGTGGTCGCCGTCCAGGTGGGTATACATTCCCGCACTGGCCCGGAGCTGAAGTTCCTCGGCGTGGCGTTCCAGGGTCCAGATGCGGAGAAACGCCACGTCGAGACCCTCCTGAAGCAACTCGGCACAGCCCTGAAGGATTGAGTTCAAGGGTGCGTTTTGGGTCATCCGAGCGCTGATCTCGCTTCGGAGTTCGGCCAATCGGGTGCGATAGTGAAGCTCGGCTTCGGACTGGAGGGCCATCGAGTGTTCTGCTCTGAGCTCCAACTCGATCACGCCGAGCTGGGCCAAATCGGCCAGCGTTTCCCGGTCCTGGTCTGTCCAGGACCGTGTTGGTTCACCGGCCACATGAATCATCCCGAGGACGCTTCCCGCTGAGCTGACCAAGGGAGCGGACAGTGTTGACGCCGAAGTTTCGGACCCTGAATCCCGTTTTTCTGCGGCTCGAAGGGCGAGGATCGGACAATTTTGGCAACAGAGCCAATCGGCCTGGTGCTGGTCGGAACACCCTTTGATCAGGACCCAACCGTCTTGAAACAGAGTCACGACGGAGGGGGCAGCCAGGCTCCGTTCCGCAAGTCGGGTGAGCCTGACGAAGGATGACTCAATTGCCGTGGTTACGTGCGCCGAGCAACAGGGAGGGGCCTTGCTTCCGCCAATAGGGTTCGTCTTCTCGCGTGATCCGCAATTCACCTCGACCCCCTTTCTGTGGATTGATCACACCCAGGACACTGAACCCGAGGTCGTCTCGAGCTGTGTGGATTTGGCAGTCGCGAAGGTCGCCTTTTTTTTCGTTGTCCATAACATACAGTAGTTGGTAGAGGTCAGTACTGCGCCTTCGATTTCACAAGGTCGGGCTGGCGGGGGTGTGGGAGAATGGTCCTTGTACCGGCAGGGAGCATCGAGCCATGAGCAGCTCGAGACATCTCGTCGTCGCCGATGACGACACCGATTTTCTTCGATTGATGACCTTTCACCTTGACCGATGGGGATACAGGTCGTCGATCGCTTCTGACAAACCATCATTGCTTGTGCTGCTGGAACAGGAAAAGCCAGACCTGGTCCTGATGGATGTTCGGTTCGGCGAATATGATGGTCTGGAACTGCTCGGGTGGCTCCGGTCGCATCGTCCAGAGTTGGGCGTGGTGATGCTGACCGCATTTGGTTCGATCGACAGCGCTGTCTCGTCGATCCAGAATGGGGCAATCGATTACATCACGAAACCGATCGATCTGAACCGGCTTAGGCTGACGATCAGCCATGCGTTGGATGCCTCGGCTCAACGTCCTCAGGACCAGATCAGGGCCTTCGTGCAAACACCATCGACGGAGCGACCACTCAGCCGACCGATTGTGGGAGAAAGCCGGGCCATGGTCGAACTCCGGAGCCTGATTGATCGCGTCGCCCCGACCGATGCGACCATTCTAATCCAGGCCGAGAGTGGTACTGGAAAGGAGCTTGTAGCCAGAGCTTTGCATGAACGCAGCCAACGGGACAAAGGACCATTTGTACCTCTAAATGTGGCGTCGCTTCCGCGAGATCTGGCCGAGAGTGCCTTGTTCGGTCACGAGAAAGGCGCCTTTACCGGAGCCGATCGCGTGCAACGCGGATGCTGCGAGGTGGCCAATCGAGGAACGCTCTTTCTCGACGAAATCGGTGAGATGGACCCTGCGATTCAGGCCAAGCTCTTACGTTTTCTTCAGGAACGAACCGTTCAGCGAATTGGCCAGAGCGATCCGATCAGTGTTGATGTGCGGGTGGTGGCTGCCACTCACCGAGACCTCCGAGCGATGGTGGCTACAGGACAATTCCGCGAAGATTTATACTACCGGCTCAATGTCGTTCCGGTGGCGATTCCCCCGCTTCGAGATCGTCCAGAAGATATCGAACTCCTGGCGAACTCGTTTCTCAAAAGTGCAGCCAGTCGCTATGGCCGAACGCTCGACGGATTCAGTCGGGAAGCGATCGAGGCAATGCGCTGTTTTCCCTGGCCGGGAAATGTGCGGCAACTCGAAAACCTGATTGAGCGGGTCGCCATCCTTTGTGTAGGTCCCCTGGTTGAGCTATCTGATCTGGTCCCTGAAATCCAGGGAGCGAGTACCCAATCGACCATAAACTCCAAGGTTTCCGATGAGTTCGGATTCTCAGAGAGTCCGGAACTCAGGCCCATTGACCGCATGGAACGAGACGCCATTGAACAGGCACTGAGATCTTCGAATGGCAAAGTGAGTGAAGCGGCCCGATCACTGGGACTCTCACAGGCCACCATTTATCGAAAAATCAAGAAGTTCAGTATTCATGGATAATATTTTGTAAG